>VGXH01000650.1 GCA_016873405.1 bacterium | reverse complement strand
CGACGGTGCCGGCCGGGAACGTGCGCGTCTCGTGCAGCGGCTCGGCGGTGTACGTCACCGGGTGCCGTCCCTCGTAGGGGCGCTCGCGCCACTTCGGGTCCAGCAGCCGCCACGAGCGGACCGGCAAGGTCACCGCTTCGGCCAGCCGCCAGGTGGCCAGGCCATGGGCCTCGAGCCTCTGCACGGCGTCGGTCCACGCCGCCGGGACCAGGTAGGCCTCCGGCAGGACGGCCGTGACCGAGGGGGTCAGCTGGTCCTGCATCGCCATCTCGAGCGCACGCGGCCCGCCGTCGAAGCGGAACCAGCGGCCGCCGGTCACCGGACTGGTCTGCTCGGTGGCCCCGATGCCCAGGAACTCGACCGTGCGCACGCTGTCGGTCAGCGCGAAATCGAGGGCCAGCGGCCGCGCGCGGAAATCCGGGCCGGCGGCATGGGCGTCGGCCGCCGTCACGGCCGCGCGCAGGGCGGGGACCTCGTCGACCAGCCAGGCCAGCGTATGGCGGAGCAGCCGCCCCACGCCCTCCACGCGCGTGGCGTAGCTCTTCAGCATGTGGGCCTCGACCAGCAGCCCCGGCCGGTTCTGCAGCGCGGCATAGCCCTGGCTGAACCGCGGGGTGGCCGCCCAGGTGACCAGGCCGCTGGTCGGGTCTCCCCAGTCCTTCAGGGTCACGTAGGGGAACACGGGCCAGCCCTGCCTGGCCATGGCCGCTTGCAGGTCCTGTTCGTAGCGGCGGGTCCAGGCCGTCACCCCCGCGTCCAGGTTGCCGTGCGTCTCGAGGCTGTAGGTGATCGCGTACTGGTAGTCGGCGCCGTTGGTCGAGTGGATGTCGATGAAGAAGTCCGGCAGCCAGGCACGGAACAGGGCCAGCCAGGCCCGCATCTCGACGGTGTCCGCCTTGAGGTGGTCGCGGTTGAGGTTCAGGTTGGCGGCGGTGACGCGCCAGCCCATCTCCTCGGGGCCGTTCTGGTTGATGCGGCCGTAGGGCGAGAAGCGCTCATGGCCGTCGACGTTGAGGATCGGGATGAAGACCAGGGTCAGGTTGCGCAGGAGTCGCCGGGCCAGTTCGCGGTCGGCCGCCAGGCCGCGCAGCAGCAGCATGCCCGCGTCCTTGCCGCAGGATTCCCCGGCGTGGATGCAGGCCTGGACCAGCACCACGGCATGTCCGGGACCGCGGTCCGCCAGAGCCTCGGCGGTGAAACGCCCGCCCAGGTCCGCCACGACCAGCGGCAGGGACCGGCCCTCGGGGCTCGTGCCGAAGGTCCCGTACTCGAGCAGCGGGGACGATGCCGCCAGATCCCGCAGCCAGGAAACCGTCGCCTGGTAACGGGGCGTGCGGCGGCCGCCGGAGGCCTCGAACGGCGTCACGGGCGGCGTCACGGGCGGCGGCATGGGCGGCGGCGCGCCGCCGGCGGACGGGTCGGCGGTCGCGACCGGGGCGCCCAGGGCCAGCGCTCCGGCCAGAACCAGGATCGCCATCGGTCGCGGGGGTCGCGGACGGGCGGTTGGCCGGCGGGTGGTTCGCATCGTCGGGCTTCTTCCTCCGTGAGGGCTCGGCACGGAGCGCGGCGGGATTGACCGCGATCCCCGCTCGCCGCCAGGGCCGTTTCGACCGAGCCGCCCCCGAAAAAAAATGTTGATCGGCCCGAGGGCCACGGTCATCTTAGCCGGCGGCTGATCGTCGGGCGCAGGAGGTACCGGTCAGCGCCCTGTCGAAATTAAAGCATTGACAGGGTTTCGGGAGAACTCCGAAGATGCGCCCGGGCACAGGCCGTGCCCGGTGCCCCC
>VGXH01000649.1 GCA_016873405.1 bacterium | reverse complement strand
CCCCGACCCGACCCACCCGTGCGGCATGTCGCCGATGAACTTCGCCTCGACCTGGTCGTGGTGCACGACCTCGCCCCAGACCTTCCAGCCGGGCACCGCCTGCTGCGCCAGGAACCACTCGGTCATCTGCCAGGCGCGGTCGGTCCAGCCCAGGCGCGCGGCGGCGCCGATGCAGCGCACCTCGTAGGGCGTGAAATCGCGCCAGGGGGCGCCGTCGCGCCGCCCCGCGAAGAACTCCCAGTAGCGCTCGAAGGTGCGTTCCAGCGCGCCCTCCGGCAGCAGCGCGGCCGCGTCGCACGGGTCCAGGGCGATGGTCGTCGAGGTGGCGTCGAAATCGCCCAGGTCGGCGCAGCCGGGCACGTAGTCGATGCCGTGGTGCGCCATGGCCGCCGCGATCGAGGCCTGCAGGTCGGCGGCGAAGCGGTCGTGGCTCGCCCGCAGGCGCGCGACGTCCGCCGCCGGCGCGCCCGCCTGGCCCGCCAGCCAGGCCGCGTCGCGCAGACCCAGCAGGCAGAAGAAATCGTCCCAGTACGAGTGCATCGGCTTCGCGGAATAGCCCTCGTGGCTGATCGACGGCGGCAAGATCCCATAGAAGTGCGTGCCACGGAACTCGTCGGTGCGGCGCGTCTCCAGCAGCGATTCCAGGTAGTCCACCCCGCGCAGCACGCGCGGCCACATCTCCTTCAGCAGCTTCCTGTCCTGCGTGTGGCGCCAGACCTGCGCCACCAGGTGGATGAACTGGCCGGTCGAGTCGTGCTCGGGCACGGGGTCGGCGCCGCGGGCATCCACCACGCACGGCGCCTTGCCGCTCTCATACTGGTGCGGCGCGTACCACTCCAGGAACGCGCGCGCCTCCTTCGTGAAGCCCAGGCGCAGCAGCGCCTCGCCGGTCAGGGCGCCGTCGCGGATCCAGCTGCGCGCGTAGCTGCGCGTGCCGGGCTGGATGGCCGGGCCGGCGCGGTTGACCAGGATCCAGCCCACCTGCGCCTTCGCCGCCAGGATGGCCTGCTCGGCCACGGCTCTGCGCTCGGGCGAGAGGCCGGCCGGCGCCTTCAGCTTCTTCAGCGGCGCGCGATCGAGCCGCTTGTGCCAGGCGCGGGCCGCCTCCTTCAGCGCCTTGTTCGCGTCCAGGTTCGCCGGCGCCGGCGCTGTGTGCAGCGGCAGCGCCACGGCCACCTCGCGCGACTGCCCGGGCGCCAGCACGACGTCCCACCACGCCGCGCCCGAGGCCGCGTCCATCACGCAGCCCACCGCCTGCATTACCGGTTCGCGGCCCTGCTCCAGCCAGTCGGCCACGATATCGCCGCCGAAGAACGAGGTGGCGCCCCAGCCGGTCGGCTCGTTGAGCAGCTGCGCCCGCGGGCGGCCGTCCACGCTGATGAAGCGACCCTCGCGCTCGAGCTGGCGGATCGTCGCCGTGCCCCCGCGGATGTTCAGGAACTGCGACGGCGGGTTGACCTGCAGCGGCCGCACGGCCAGGTACAGGCGCGCGGTGTCGGCTTGCGCGCCGCGGTTCTCCAGCCGGTAGCGCGCCACGATGTACGACGCGCCGGCCGGCCCGCAGCCCGCCGCGGTCACCGTCATCGTCAAGCCGCCGTGCTGCCAGTGCACCTCGGGCATGGGCAGGTAGCCGTCCACCAGCGACTGCGAGCGCTCGGCATCCTCCCACGTCACCAGCCGGCCGCGATGCCGCAGGAACGGCTCGATCGAGAACGCGCCCGGCCCCGCCTCGATGGCGCCGTCGCTGCCGATCAGCCCCTCGCGCGCGTCGAGGTCCTGGCCGACCA
>VGXH01000648.1 GCA_016873405.1 bacterium | reverse complement strand
ACGCGAGCGGCCATGTCGCGCGCCATCGCGACCGGCGCCAGGATGTCGGCGCCGTTCGCCGTCACCCCGTGGGCCTCGAGCGACCCGAGCGGCAGCAGCACGGTCGGCACGACCGACGGCACCAGTGCTTTGAACTCCATCCAATTGATACGCTCGAGGTCTCGCGTGGTCGGCGCCGGCTGCGCCACGGCGGGAGCCCGTGCCGCCGCCATCACGGCCGTCGACAGCATCAGCACCAGAATCGGGCGGCCCATGTCACTCCCTCCCGCGCAACACGGGGTCGGCGCGTCGGCCCCGCTACGTGGCGGAGTCTGGCACAGCCCGGCCGCGGAGACAACTGCGCGCGCTGCCTTCTGTTGGCCACCAGCCACGTGGCGCACGACTGCGTGGTCGGGGACGACGTGACGCTCGCCAACAGCGCCTTGCTGGCCGGGTTCGTCAGGCCGGCATGAACACGCGACAAGCGCTGGCCGCGTTGCGCGCTCAGGGGCCTGAACCGCTCGCCCAGGAGATCGTGGCGTAAGTTGAAGCCTCCCGCAGGGGCCTCAGCGGATGGCGGCGGCGCACCAGCCGGCCGGCTGGCGATGAGGAGGCGTCGTCATGCCTGGCGCGGGCCTGAAGCGTCAGCGCGCCGCGGCCGGCGCCGCGGATGGGCCGACCCGGGCCTCGAGGGTCTCCCCGGCCTTCATGTCGGCCTCGAAGTGGGCGCCGGCCTTCTTCACGCCGGCCCGGTTCCACGAGGGCGATCGGCCGCCGAAGTCGTCCCGCACCCCCCCCAGGCCCGCGCGGCTTGCCGTGATGCGGACCCAGGTCGTGCGGCCCTGCTCCCGTCTGGCCGATACCGTGTACCCGCCCTCGGCTCGCAGATCGTCGAACGAGGCGTCGGCCCATCGTCTGGACGTGGACGGGAACACCCGCAGAAGCTGCGGGCCAGGCACGCCTGGGGTTGCGCTCCAACTTTGGAGCAGCATTTCATGCACCGCATGCATTGCGAGGAAGTTGCCTTCGAGAGTGAACGGCCGATAGGTGTAGTTCGAATAGCCGGACTTCGTCTGGTCCCCGTTCGCGTGGAAACCGTTCCGCAGGATGAAGGCCTTCACGTAGATCTCCAACAGCCGCAGCGCCGCTTCGGCGTCTCCTACACGCGCACGCAGGGCTGACATCCAGCTGAAGCTGTACCCGACCCACGCCCTCGTGCCCGACGCGTCCCATTCGGCCAGCGACGACCTGATCGTGCGCGTGTCGGCGGCGCCGCCTTCGGCGGTGATGAGGTTGAAGGGATGAAGCGCCATGAGGTTGGAGAGGTGCCGGTGGCTGCCGGGCAGATCGGCGTCTGCCGACAGGGGCAGCGTGCCGTCCGCGCGGACATGGTAGGGACCGAGGCGGTCCGCCGCCAGCCGCCACGCGGCGGCGCCCGCCCGGCCCAACGCGTCCTCCATCTCGGCCAGCGCGAGGAACAACATGCGCAGGCTCATCAGGTCGTAGTTGCTGTTCGGCCTGAGCCACGCTTTGTGCGAGTTGTCGAACACCTCAGGGGACGAACTCAGCGGCAGGACGAGCGTGCCGGCCGCATCGGGCTTCAGAAGGCCCAGCATGCAGGTGCCGACGTCTCGGGCCCACGGATAGGCGCGCTCGCGCAGGAACGCGTCGTCCATCGTGTAGCGCCAGTGCAGGTAGAAGAGATGAGCGCTCCACGCCGACATGGTCGGCGACAGGCTGTATTGCACCCAGCCGGCGAGGGGCTCACCGGCGAGGGTCATCACCCCTGGTGTGGCGAGGCCCTCCCC
>VGXH01000647.1 GCA_016873405.1 bacterium | reverse complement strand
CGCGCTGGCGCGCCAGGACGAACTGGCGCGCCTTCTCGTGGACGGGGGTCTGGACCCGCGCGGCCTGCGCTGGCACTTCATCGGACACCTGCAGCGCAACAAGGCGGCCCGGGCGTGCGGTCGCTTCGCGCTGCTGCACGGCGTGGATTCGGTCGAACTGGCCGCGCTGCTCTCCGAGCGCGCGGCGGCGGCCGGCGCCCGCCAGTCCGTGCTGCTGGAAGTGAACCTCGGCGAAGTCCAGAAGCAGGGCGTCGAGCCGACGCACGTGCCGCGCCTGCTCGACCGCGTGGCCGCCCTGCCGGGGCTGGACCTGCGCGGCCTGATGGGCATGGCGCCCTGGGGCGCCGACGAGGCGCAGGCGCGCCGCCTGTTCGGCGGACTGCGCGGGCTGGCCGAACGGGAGCGCGCGCGCACCGGGCTGGCCCTGCCGGATCTGAGCATGGGCATGAGCGGCGACTTCGAGGCCGCCGTGCTCGAAGGCGCGACCATCGTGCGCGTTGGCAGCGCCATCTTCGCGCCGTAAGCTGGCTGGCCGGCCGCGGGCGGGTCCCGGCCGCAAGGGGAGGCATTCGCATGAACATCGCCCGGCTCGCGCTCGCGGTCCTGCAGGTCTACACGTGGATCATCGTGGCGCGGGTGATCCTGTCCTGGGTCAACCCGAACCCTCGCAACGAATTGCTGCTGTGGGTGATACGCCTGACGGAGCCGGTGCTCGGACCCCTGCGCCGGCTGATCCCCATCGCGGGCCTGGACCTCTCGCCGCTGCTGGCATGGCTCTTGATACAACTCCTCATGAGGTTGATTGCAAAGGCCGGCGCCTGACCGGACCGATCGCGACCGCGCCCCGCCCCGGCGGGCCGGCGGCAGCGGCGTCCGCAGGATCCGGCGGGTCCCCAAAAAAGGACCGGATCATGAGGATCACTCCCCTGGACGTGCGGAAGCAGGAGTTCGGCAAGGCGATGCGCGGCTTCGACTGCGACGAGGTCCGCGCCTTCCTCGCCACGCTCGCGGACGAATACGAAGCCGTGCTCGTGGACAACAAGCAGGTCCGCGAGCGGGTGGCGGATCTCGAGGACAAGCTCGGCGAATACCAGCGGATGGAGAAGAACCTGCGCGACACGCTGCTGACGGCCGAGCGCCTGACGCAGGAGACGAAGGAGACCGCGGCCCGCGAGGGCGAGCTGATCATCCGCGACGCCGAGCTCAAGGCGCGCGGCGTGCTGGAGGAATGCCGCCTGCGCACCGAGGAGCTGCGCCGCGAGATCACCGGCCTGCGTCAGGAGAAGGAGACCTATCTGGCGCGCTTCCGGTCGCTGGCCGAGGCCCAGATCCAGTTCATCGACACGCACCGCAGCGATTTCGAGGACCTCGACCGGCGACTGACCGACATCGTCGACACGGTGGTCACGCGTTCGGGTCCGGGCGCGCCGCTGGCGGCGCCGCTCGGGAACAACCCCTACGTCTCGGCGCCGGCCGTCCCCACCGCCGGCCAGATCGGCCACGGCGGCCAGGCGGTTCCCACGCCGGCTGCCGCCGCCGGCCGGAACACCCCGGTGTCCGGCGCCAGGCCGGCCGACGATATCTGGCGCGACTACATCCCCGGCCGCGCCGTGAGCCACGCGCTCCCCGCCACGGCGGTCCCGGCGGCCACGGCCGTCACGGCCCCCGACGAGGAGGTCAACGGCGTCATCGCGCAGACGCTGGCCGAGGTCGCGCCCGCCCAGGGACCGGAGTCGCGCCCCGCGCAGCCGGAGGCGTGGAAGCCCGAGCCCGTGGTCACCGAAGTCACGAAT
>VGXH01000646.1 GCA_016873405.1 bacterium | reverse complement strand
CATCTCGCACGAGGTGCGCACGCCGTTGACCTCGCTCATGGGCGGCGTCGAGTTCATGCGCTCCGCCCTCGAGAAAGCCGACCCCGCGCAGCGCGAGGCCGTCGATGCGCTGCACCTGCCGGAGATCGTCGACATCGTGGCCAGCAGCGGCCGGCGTCTGACGGGGTTCATGAACGACGCCATCCAGATGACCGCCGTGCAGAGCCACGAGCGCGAACTGGACCTCAAGCCGGTGCCCATCGAGAGCCTGATCGAGGTGGGTCTGTGCGGCGCGCGCGAGCGGGCCCGCCTGCGCAGCATCACCGTCGAGAACGAGTTCGCCGGCCGGAACGAATGGTCGGCGCTCTGCGACCTCAACGTGCTCAAGCTGGCGCTCGAGCGCATCCTCTCCAACGCCGTCGTGCACAACCGCGACGGCGGCCGCGTCGTCATTCGGGGGGCGGAAGCGATCCCCGGCCTGCCGGCGGCGATGACGCTGCCGGACGCGGAGATGGTGCGGCGCCTGTCGACGCAGCCGTCGTTCCGCGGCTACGAGAAGGTGCCCGTCCACTGGCTGCTGATCGAGATCTTCAACACCGGCGCGCCCATCCCCGAGGACCGTCGCCGCGCGCTCTTCGGCAAGTTCGAACTGGTGGGTCGCATCGCTCACCACCAGAAGGGCTCCGGGCTGAGCCTGCCCATCGCGCAGGCGGCCATCGAGCACCACGGCGGGCGCATCTTCCTGGACAGCTCCGGCCGCGAAGGCAACTCGTTCTTCCTGCTGCTGCCGTGCGTGCCGGCCGGCGTTCGCGCGCCGCGCAGGACGGCCAACCTATGGAACCAGGCCGGGCAGGGTTCCGGCGGCGTCGCCGGGAACGAAGAGATCGGCCAGGTGCGTGACGCCGCCCGGCTCGAGGTTGAACTCCAGGACGCGGGCGCCCGCGCGCCGCGCGACTGAGACCAGCCCCGCGGCCGGATAGACGGCGCCCGCCGTGCCCACCACCACCATCAGCTCGCAGGCCGCGGTCGCCGCCTGCGCCCGCTCCATCACGAGCGGGTCGATGCCCTCGCCGAACCAGACCACCCCGGGGCGCAGCAGGTCGCCGCAGCGCCCGCACCGCGGCGGGATCGGCAACGGCACGCGGCGATCGTCCTGCCGGTGGCCGCACCCCGTGCAGCGGAGCTCCCAGATGGAGCCGTGGTACTCGACCACGTCGCGGCTGCCGGCGCGCTGGTGCAGGCCGTCCACGTTCTGGGTGACCAGCGTCAGTTCCGTCTTGTCCTGCAGGGCCGCCAGGGCCCGGTGCGCCGCGTTCGGCTCGGCCGCGGCGATCAGACCGCGCCGCCAGTCGTACCAGCGCCAGACCAGCTCCGGATCGCGCGCGAAGGCGGCGGGCGTGGCCAGGTCCTCCGGGCGGTAGCGGGCCCACAGCGCGTCCGGCGCGCCGCGGAACGTGGGAATGCCGCTGCCGGCCGAGATGCCGGCGCCCGTCAGCGCGACCACGCGCGTTTGCGGCCGCAGGCTTTCGCGCACGGCGGCCAGTTCGCGCCGGTGATCCGTCCGGTCGGACATGCCGATCCTCCCGCCGTTGGTCTGCTGCCGTTGGTCTGCCGCCGCTGGTCTGCCGCCGTTGGTCTGCCGCCGCTGTCGCCGGCCGCGTTGTCGCCGGCCGCCGCCCGTGCGATCTTGTGCGATCACCGTCGCGCCGGAGCATACCGCGCCGCGCGGCCGGTCACCAGCCTCCCGGCGCCCCGGCGCCGGCGGCGACGCCCCCCGGAGCGCGGCTTGTCACTGGCCCACCTTCCCCCTCGCGCC
>VGXH01000645.1 GCA_016873405.1 bacterium | reverse complement strand
GGGGCGTCGTTCATCGTCCACCGTCCACCGTCCACCGTCCACCGTCTACCGTCCGTCGCCATGCCCACCGCCCTCATCACCGGCATCACCGGCCAAGACGGCTCCTACCTCGCCGAGTTCCTTCTCGCGAAGGGCTACCGCGTCGTGGGCCTGGTGCGGCGCTCGTCCACCACGCCGTACGAGCGCATCGCGCACCTCGTCGATCGCGTCGAACTCCTCTCCGCCGACCTCCTCGACCAGACCTCGCTGGTCGACGTGATGGACGCGGTCGCCCCTGACGAGATCTACAACCTCGCGGCGCAGAGCTTCGTCGCCACCTCGTGGACTCAGCCCGTGCTCACCGGCGAGTTCACCGCCCTCGGCGTCACCCGCATGCTCGAGGCGATGAAGCGCGCCGCGCCCAAGGCGCGCTTCTACCAGGCCAGTTCGTCGGAAATGTTCGGCAAGGTCACCGAGACGCCCCAGCGCGAGTCCACGCCGTTCTACCCGCGGTCGCCCTACGGCGTCGCCAAGGTGTACGGCCACTGGATCACGGTGAACTACCGCGAATCGTTCGGCCTCTACGCCGTCAGCGGCATTCTCTTCAACCACGAGAGCCCGCGCCGCGGCCTGGAGTTCGTCACCCGCAAGGTCACCGACGCGGTGGCGCGCATCAAGGTCGGGCATGCCCGCGAAGTGGTGCTCGGCACGCTCACCGCCCGCCGCGACTGGGGCTACGCCGGCGACTACGTCGACGCGATGTGGCGGATGCTCCAGCAGGATGAGCCGGGAGACTTCGTCATCGGCACGGGCCACACGTGGTCGGTGCAGCAGCTCTGCGAGGTCGCCTTCGCGCACGCGGGTCTCGACTGGAAGGACCACGTGAAGGTGGATCCGAAGTTCATGCGCCCCGCGGAAGTCGATCTGCTCGTCGCCGATCCGTCCAAGGCCCGTTCGCAGATGCAGTGGGAGCCGACGGTGGACTTCCACGGGCTCGTGCGGATGATGGTGGACGCCGACCTGGCGCGGCACGGCGCCGTCGGCTGACGTGACCCGCGCGCTCGTCACCGGGGCCGCCGGCTTCGCCGGCCAATGGCTCTGCCGGGCCCTCCTGCGCGATGGCTGGGAGGTGATCGGGGCGTCGCTGACGGAGCCGCCGGACGGCGTCCTCACGCCCGAGGAGCGCGCCGCAGTCCGATGGGTGGTGGCTGACCTGCGGGCGGAGGACGCGGTCGCCGAAGCGCTCGACGCCGCCCAGCCCGACGCCGTCTTCCATCTGGCCGGCATCTCGTTTGTGCCCGCCGCCCGCGAGGACCCCGTCAGCGTCTGCGAGACCAACGTCATGAGCGCCGTGGTGATGCTCGCGGACATCCGCCGACGTCGCGCGGCCGGCACGCTCGACCCGGCCATCCTGATCGTGGGCAGCGCCGAGCAGTACGGGGCGCATGATGCCGCGGCCGGGCCGCTCGCCGAGACGGCCGAATGCCGGCCGCGCACCATCTACGCGGCGAGCAAGGGGGCGCAGGAGGTGTTCGCGCTCGAGGCGGCGCGCGCCGACGGCCTGCGCGTCATCTGCACGCGGTCGTTCAATCACTCCGGACCGGGGCAGGCGTCGCACTTCCTGCTCCCCGCGCTGGTCGGCCGGGTGCTCGCGGCGCGCCGCGCGCCGGCGCCGCGCGCCCTTCCCATCGGCAACGGCCACACCACCCGCGACTACCTCCACGCGGAGGATGTCGCCAACGCGTATCTTTCGCTCGCCGCGCGCGGCATTCCCGGCGAGGTCTACAACGTCTGCTCGGGCACCGGGGTGACCGTCGA
>VGXH01000644.1 GCA_016873405.1 bacterium | reverse complement strand
CCGGTCGCCGGCCTGGTCTGTAGGCCCTGGTCGCGGTTGGTTCGATCTCCGATGTGGTGTACGATACGCGCCGCCGGCACGGAGGTTCCGGGCGGCGGCGATTTTTCGGAAGGATCCGCGTTTGTCGATGCTCCGCCAGGATCCCCTGACCGGCCGCTGGGTCATCATCGCGGCCGGGCGTTCGGGCCGTCCCAACCAGTTCCCGCTCCTGCAGCGCGGGGCTGCCGCCGAGGGGCGGTGCCCGTTCTGTCCGGGCAGCGAGGCCGACACGACCGCCGAGGTGCTGGTCCGCGGGCGGGCGCCGGGCGCCGCCGCGAACGGGCCCGGCTGGCGGCTGCGGGTGTTCCCGAACCTGTACCCGGCCGTCACCGCGGGGGACCCCGCTGCGGCCGCGCCGCCGCCGCCGGTTGCGGCCCCGGCGGATCTGTTCGCCGCCTGCGAGGCGCGCGGCCGCCACGAAGTCGTGGTCTACTCGCCGGACCACGCGGCCAGCCTGGCCACGCTCGCCCCCGAAGCGCTGCGCGAGGTGCTCGAGGTGGTCCGGGACCGCGTCGAGGATTTCCGCGCGGAGCCGGGCGTGCGCTTCGTCGCGCCGTTCTGCAACCACGGGCCGGAAGCCGGCGCGACGCTGACGCACCCGCACCTGCAGATCATCGGCACGCAGCGCGCGCCGCTGCTGACGGTCGAGAAGCTCGCGCGCCTGCGCCGGTGGGCGACCGGGCGCGGGGGTTGCCTGCTGTGCGAACTGGCCCACGCCGAGCGGGAGGCGGGGCAGCGGCTGATCGCGGCCGACGACCACTGGACCGCGTTGGCGCCCTGGGCCAGCCGCTTCCCCTGGGAAGTCCTGCTGGTGCCCGCCCGCCACGCGCCGTGCGCGCTGGCCGGGGACGAGCGGGCGCTGGCCTCGCTGGCCGGGCTGCTCTGCTCCGTGCTGCGCGCGCTGCGGCGACAGCACGGGGACCTGTCGCACAACATCGTCTTCCACCTGGCCCCGCAGGCCGCGGGGGCCGCCGGCTACGCCGACGCCGAACTGGACGCGATGCGACCCGCTCCGGCTGAGCTGTGGCACGCGCACGTCGAGATCCTGCCGCGCCTGAGCCGCCTGGCCGGCTTCGAGGCCGGGACCGGCTACGCCATCAATGCGACGCCGCCGGAGGAAGCCGCCGCCCGCCTCCGGCAGCTGCTCGGACCCAACGGAGGTGCCGCATGAACATCCTCATGGTGAGCGCGGAGTACGCGCCCCTGGCCAAGGTGGGGGGCCTGGCCGACGCGGTCGCGGGCCTGGCCGGCGCGCTGGCCTCGCGGGGTCACGACGTGCGCGTGGTCCTGCCCTGCTACGGGGCGATCGCGGCCGCCGCCCGCGACGCCGGCTTCCGCCCGGCCGCCGGGCCGCCCCTGGCCGTGCGCGTGGGGCAGGGCTTCCGGCGCGCCACGTGGCTGGAACGCGCGCGCGCCGGGCGGGGTCCGCGCCTGTACCTGCTCGAGGCGCCGGAGGTGTTCGGCGGCGAGGTGTACGAGCAGGCCGGGGGAACTGAGCTCGCGCTCGAGCGCGCCGCGCTGCTGGCGCAGGCCGCCCTGCTGCTGCCTGGAAGGCTGGGCCGGCCGGTCGATGTCATCCATGCGCACGACGCGCACGCCGCGCTCGTGCCCCTCTGCCGACGCCTGTGGTTCGGCGCCGACGTGCTGCCCGGCCCGGCGGTGACGGCGCTGACGATCCACAACCTGGCGCACCAGGAGATCCATGTGGCCGCGGCCGCGGCCGCGCTGGGGCTGCCGCCATCGGCTCTGGAGTACCCGGGA
>VGXH01000643.1 GCA_016873405.1 bacterium | reverse complement strand
AAGCCACGGCGCTGCTCGACGCGGAACAGCGCGACACGGGATTCGGCGAGACGTTCCGGTCCCGTCTGGCTTCACGCCAGGTCTTGGGCGCCGCCCAACGGCAGGCCGGCGACCTCGCCGCCGCCGAAGCAACGCTGGACGCGGCGCTGGCGCTGGTGACCAGGCGCACACCTGCGCACCTGGCGGGACGGCTGCATCTGGAGCTGGCGCGGACGCTGGCCGCTGCCGGGCGGAACGCCGACGCCGCGCGTCACCTGCGCGAGGCTGCCGCGCTGGCCGCGCAATCGTCCACGCGCCGGACGGTCGATCGCGAGTTGCAGCGCGCCATCCTTGAGACCGGCTGCGCGTTGCACGTTGCGGCCGGTGCCCGCGACGCGGCGCGGCACACGCTGGAACTGGCGGCGTCGTTCGCCGGCCTGCTCCCGGCGGACGCGAACGGCCCGCAGGTCGCCTATTTCGTCGGGGTCGAGCGCGCCTACTGCTTGGTCTATGGGCAACGGGACGTCGCCCTGCACGCGCTGGGCGCCGTGTCGGACCTGGAGTGGCTCTGCCGCGCGACCGTCGCCGAGTACCAGGCGGTGCACCGGCCGCCCGACGAGCGCGCGGCGCGAGAGCTGTCGACGGCGTTGCTGGCGCCCGCGCTGGCGGTCTGGCCTCCCGGCGCCACGCTGCGCATCGTCCCGGACGGGTTGCTGTCGCTGCTGCCCTGGGCCGCCCTGCCGTTGCCTGCCGACGCGGGAGCGGATGGTAAACGCGTCGTCGATCGCGGGCCGGTTGTCCTGGTCGCGAACACCGGTGGGGGGCGCGCGCGGCACGCGGCCGTGCGAGGCACCAGCCCGGTCGAGGCTTCGCTGCTCAGCCTCGGCTGCAACGGCAGCGCCGATGCCGAGGGCGGCCCGCAACTCCAAGCGGCCGAGCGCGAGGCGCGCCGCGTCGCCGGCGACTGGCGGCACGGACGCGCCGACATCCACACGGGCGCCGACGCCGCGTGGACCGAGGCGCTGGCCGCCGCGATGGGCAACTACGGAGTGATCCACGTTGCCTCGCACGCGGTGGTCCACCGCGGCGATGCCACCGCCGCAGTCCTGCGCCTGGCCGGGCCCGAGGGCACGACGCCCGTGACGATCGACGCCGTGCGCAGCCTGGACCTGCGCGCCGACCTGGTCTACCTGTCGTGCTGTGAGGCGGCCGGTGGCCGCGCCGACGCCGGCGGCGGCGCGATCGATTTTGCCGGCGCCTTCCTGCAGGCCGGCGCCGGCGTGGTCGTGGCCACGCCGGTGCGCATCGATGACCGCGCCGCCGAAGCGATGGCGACCGCCTTCTACCGCCGCTGGAGGCCGGGCGAAGACGCAGCCGCCGCCTTGCGCGCGGCCATGCTCGACCTGCGCGCCGAACCGGGCCTTGAGCACCCGGGCGCGTGGGCGTTCCTGCGCGTCATCGCTGCTTCCTGACGTACGCCACCCGCCACGAATGAAACCGGCCGCGCCCGCAGGGGGCACGGCCGGCGTGCGAGGCGAGGGACTCCGATCAGGGCCTGCCGACTTTGCCGTTCTGGACAGGCCAGCGGGAGAAGTGGGGGAGCCTGAACGTCAGCTGGGAAGACCAGAAGTCCGGCTGGCGGCAGAGGAAACCCGGCGACACGCTGTACTCGTACACGCCGTCACCATCCGCGTCCGAGCGCTCGAGGCAGTTAGTGCGGAAATCGATCTTCGGCCTCGACAGACCGGCGGGCCAGTGAATCGTCACTTCCGCCGTGCCATTGAAGGGCTCGCGCAGGCCGCCCACTTCCTCGAACTGGTAGTACACCA
>VGXH01000642.1 GCA_016873405.1 bacterium | reverse complement strand
CGACGCCCGACGGGCTGGCGCAGGCGTTCCTGCTGGCCGAGGCGTTCCTGGCCGGCGGCCCGGCCTGCCTGATCCTGGGCGACAACATCTTCTACGCCGAGGGGCTGTCCAAGCGCCTGCAGCGGGTGGCGCAGCAGGAGAGCGGCGGCGCCATCTTCGGCTACACGGTCAGCGACCCCGAGCGCTACGGCGTCATCGAGGTGGGCCCGGACGGGCGGGCGCTGAGCATCGAGGAGAAGCCGAAGCAACCCAAGTCGAACGTCGCGGCCACGGGCCTCTACTTCTTCGACCGCGACGTGGTGGGGATCGCCAAGGGCATCCGGCCCTCGGCCCGCGGCGAGTTGGAGATCGCCGACGTGATCCGCGCCTACCTCGAGCGCGGCGACCTCCGCGTGGAGATCCTCGGCCGCGGCGCCGCCTGGCTGGACACCGGCACGCACCAGTCGCTGCTGGACGCCGGGCAGTTCATCCGCGTGATCGAGGAGCGGCAGAGCTTCAAGATCGCCTGCCCGGAGGAGATCGCCTGGCGCATGGGCTTCATCGACGACGACCAGCTGCGCGCGCTGGCCGCCCCGCTGCGCAACAGCGGCTACGGCGGCTACCTGCTGCGCCTGCCGGAGGAGCGGCGATGAACGTGGTGCAGACCGCGCTGCCGGGCGTGCTCGTGTTCGAGCCGAAATCGTTCGGGGATCACCGCGGCTACTTCATGGAGACCTGGCGCGCGGATGTGTTCGCCCGGGCCGGCGTGGACCTGCCGTTCGTGCAGGACAACCAGAGCAGCTCGCGGCAGGGCGTGCTGCGCGGCATCCACTACCAGATCAGGCAGCCGCAGGGCAAGCTGGTGCGCGTGATCAGCGGGCGCGTCTTCGATGTGGCGGTGGACCTTAGGCGCAGCTCGCCGCACTTCGGGCGGTGGTGCGGGGTGGAGCTCACGGCGGAGAACCGCCGCCAGTTCTGGGTGCCGCCCGGCTTCGGCCACGCGTTTTATGTGTTGAGCGAAGAGGCCGAGTTCGTCTACAAGTGCACCGATTACTACGCGCCCGAGCACGAGCGCACCCTGAAGTGGGACGATCCCGGCGTGGGCATCGCCTGGCCCTTGGTGGCGGGGGTGCAGACCGTGCTGTCGGACAAGGACCGCGCGGGCCGTGCGCTGGCCCAGGCGGAGGTGTTCGCGTGAGCGGCTTCCGCATCGGGCAGGGCTGGGACCGCCATCGCCTGGTCGAGGGCCGGCGCTGCGTGCTGGGCGGGGTCGCGTTCCCGGACTGCCCCGTCGGACCGCTGGGCCACTCGGACGGGGACGCCGTCTGCCACGCCCTGGCCGACGCGCTGCTGGGGGCGGCCGGGTTGGGGGACATCGGCCGGCATTTCCCGGACACCGATCCCCGGTGGGCGGGCGCCGACAGCCTGGACCTGCTGGCGCGGGTGCGCGGGCTGGTCGAGGCGGCCGGGTGGCGCGTCGGCAACGTCGACGCCACCGTCATCACCGAGCGGCCCCTGCTGGCGCCGGCGGCGCCCGAGATGCAGCGCCGGCTGGCCGGGGCGCTGGGCATCGAGCCGGGGCAGGTCTCGGTCAAGGGGACGCGCGGGGAAGGACTGGGCCCCGAAGGCAGGGGCGAATGCGTGACCGTGCAGGCGGTTGCGCTGCTGCAACGGCCGGGCGCCTGAGAGGGCCTGCGGCCGGGAAGGAAGTCGATCGATGCGGGTCGCGGTGCTGATGGGCGGGGATTCCTCCGAGCGCGAGGTCTCCCTGCATTCGGGCCAGGCGGTGGCGCAGGGGCTGCGGGAGGCCGGGCACGATGTGGTCGAGATCG
>VGXH01000641.1 GCA_016873405.1 bacterium | reverse complement strand
CGAGTTGGAGCGGCCGGCCGAGGCCGACCTGCTGGCGCTGCAACTGGACGATCGCGCCCTGTACCAGGACTACTGGCGCCATGTGGCGCTGTCGGCGCTCGACCGCTGCCTTCGCGCCGTCGATCCGCAGGTCGCGGCCCGGCGCGACCGCTTCGCGCGGCTGGCGCGGGAGCGCTGGGATGGTCGGGCCTCGGTCGGCTCGGTGGGCTACCGCGTGGTGCGCGCGTTCAGCGCCGCGGTGATCGACCTGGCCTGCGCGCCGCTGGTCGAGCCGGTGAGGCGGGCGCGGCCGGAGTTCGCGGCGCGCGACCTGCCGCTGCGACCGTCGGTCGCGCGGGAACTGATCGACAGGCGCCCGGCGCACCTGCTGCCGGCGCCGCATCGCGACTGGGACGAACTGGTCGCCAGCGCGGTCGACACGGCGATGCTGCGCCTGGAGGCCGCGGGCCGGCCCGAAGCGGAATGGACCTGGGGCGCGCGCAACACCGCCGCGATCGAACATCCGTTCGCCCGGGTGTTGCCCCGGTTGCGCGGTCGGCTGGCCGCGCCGGCCGACCAACTGCCGGGCGACTCGAACCTGCCGCGCGTGCAGCACCCCGCCAGCGGGGCCAGCCAGCGCCTGGTGGTCTCGCCCGGTCGCGAAGCGGACGGACTGTTCCACATGCCGGGCGGGCAGAGCGGCCATCCGCTGTCGCCGTTCTTCCTGGCCGGTCACGACGACTGGGTGCACGGCCGCCCCGCGCCGCTGCTGCCCCAGGCCGCGCGCCACCGCCTGGTGCTCACGCCCGACGCGCGCTGACGCGGGGGCGCGGCGCCGGGCCGCGGGTCAAGCCTGCGCGGTCTGGTGCCCCGGCTGCTGCCGCATCGCCGCGACCAGCGCCACGAGCACCAGTTCGACGGCGGCGGCCGGCGCCAGCCGGTCGGTGTTCACCACCAAGTCGTAACCCGCGGCGTCGTGCGGGTCGACGCCCAGCAGCTTGCGCACGTACGCCTCGCGCCGCCGGTCGGTCTCCTCCAGCAGCGCGCGCGCCTCGGCGCGACCGAGACCGTTTCGCTCCTGCAGCCGCGCCAGGCGAGTCGACACGCCGGCCACCAGCCGTACCCGCAGCGTCGCGCGGTGCCCGAGGATGTGCCCGGCGCCGCGACCCAGGATCACCGCGTTGCCGGCGGCGGCCATCGCCAGCACCGTCTCACTCAGCGCCTCGCGGTACTGCTCCTTGAGGAAGAGGCGGTTCTCCAACACGCCGCGCACCCAGAGGTCCGACTGCCGGATGTCCTGCTCGTCGAGCAGGGCCACCAGCTCCGGGCTCAACCGGCGCGTGCGCGCGATGCGCTCGACGATCGAGTGGTCGTGGACCTCGCAGCCCAACCGGTCGGCCAGGCCGGCGGCCAGCGTGCGGCCGCCGGCGCCGGCCAGCCGCGAGATCGTGATGACCGGGCCCGGTCCTGCTTCGACCGGCGGCGACTGCTCGTGGAGCAGCTCGCGCAGGTGGCTCCAGTGGTTGATCTGGCGCTGGATGAGCTTCTCGGTGAGGGGGAATCGCATGTCGTGCCTCCCTGTTCACGGAGGCCGGGGGCCGCGGACCAGGCGCCCGGCGTGCCCGGCACCCGCTATCATGCTACCACCGCCGCCTGTGGCGGCACAAGGGGGGGCGGCGCAAGGGGGGGGCGGCGTCTTGGAAAACCGTCAGACCGGCGGCCGGCTGCCTTCGCCGTAGCCCGTCAACTCGACGAAGCCGCGGCCGAGCGGGCTGCCGGCCCCGGGCGAGCCGGGCGGGGCCACCGCCCGCACCGCGCCCTCCCAGTAATGCACGCCCGTTTC
>VGXH01000640.1 GCA_016873405.1 bacterium | reverse complement strand
GGGCGCTGCCGCGGCAGCGCAGCCACGACCTGAAGTACGCGGTCTGAGCGGGCTCGCTAGAGAACCGGCCGCACCCTCGCAGGACGCGGCCGGACACAATCTCGACGGCACAACCATTTTGCTGTTTCCCGGGCCGAGGCGACGGGCCATCTTCGCGCCATGGCGATCCTGCACAATGGCATACCCAGGCCCGACCCGATTCCGCCGTCCGGGCCCCGCGCCACATGGGCGGACTGGTACGAGCTCGCCTGGCCGCGGCTGAGCGCCGGGGGCGTCTGGCTGCGCGGCGGGGAGTTGAACACGGTGCCGGTCGCCGAATGGGAGAGGCGCCCGTACCGCGTGCTGGTGACCCGCCTGTCGACCTACCGGGACACCGCCGTCTCGACCTCGCACCTGCTGGTCCACGCCGTGCTGGCGGGGCTCGACGGCGTCTACCCGGACCTGGCCTGGCTGCCGCCGCCGCGGGACGGCGAGTTGATGGCCGCCGACGGCGTGCCGTGGCTGCTGGGCACGCAGACCAAGCGCGGCGTCCGCGACTTCGACTGCCTGGGCGTCTCGCTGTCGGTGCCGCAGGAGCAGATCAACCTGGCGGCCATGCTGCTGCGCAGCGGGATCCCCGTCGATCGCCGCGACCGCCTGGCGGACGACACGGCGCCGCTGGTCATCGCCGGCGGGGCCAGCGTCGGCGCCGCCGCGGCGCTGTACGGCGCCGACTCGGGGGTGGACGGCATCTTCGTCGGCGGCGATCCGGGCGCGATCGCCGCGCTCTTCGGCCGCTGCCGCGACGGCCGGGCCCGCGGCCTGGGCAAGCGCGAGGTGTTGGACACCCTGCGCGACATCGACGGCTTCCTGCTGCCGGGCGAGGCGTCGCCGCCGCCTCGGGCGCTCGCGCCGCGGGAGGCCGCGGCGCCGGGTGAGGCCGTCGGGTCGGCGCCGGCGCCCGCGTGGGCCATGCCCGTCAGCTACGACCCCGCGCGCACGGGCATCGTCACGGTGCCGGTCACCGAGGGCTGCCGCTGGAAGTGCAGCTTCTGCTACGAGTCGTGGCTGCATCCGCGCTACCGCAGCCTGCCGGGCGCGGAGATCGACGCGCGCGCCCGCGAGCTGAAGGCCTGGGCCGGCGCGCACCGCGCCGAGCTGTTCAGCTTCAACTTCGACATGCACGAGGACATCCGCGGCATCATCGAGCGCCTCAGCACCGGCTTCGACCGCCTGGGCCTCAAGAGCCAGCGCTTCGATCGTCTGGCCGACGATCCCGGGCTGCTGGAGCTGATGCACGCGGTCGGCAAGACCAGCCTCACCTGCGGCATGGAGGGCATCTCCGACCGCCTGCGCGCCTACCTCAACAAGCGCCTGGACCAGGAGAAGCTGCGGCGCGCGTTGGCGGCGATCGCCGCGGCGCCACTGCGCCAGGTCAAGGTCTTCCTCATCGCCACCGGGCATGAACGGCAGGACGACCTGGCCGAGTTCGCGGCGCTGCTGGACTGGTTCGGTGGGGAGTTGGCGGCGCAGGGTCGCCGCCCGCGCGTCGTCTTCTCGATCACGCCCCTGGTGCACTTCCCGTCCACGCCCCTGGGCTTCGAGCCGCCGCCGCCGCCGGAGCGCGCCGCCCGGGCCGTGCGTCGCATCGCGCGCGCCATCCGCGACGCGGGTTTCCAGGTGCGGGCGGCCGCGCGCGACCCCGAGGCCGTGGTCACGCAGGCGCTGGTCAGCGGGCGTCATCCGCGGGCTCCCGCGGCCGCGCCCGGCGATGCCGGCGCGATCTGGCGCGCGTTGGTCGCGACGGTGAGCGCGCACGGCTTCGTGTACCACGACGCGATCAC
>VGXH01000639.1 GCA_016873405.1 bacterium | reverse complement strand
TGGCCGAGCGCCACGACCTGGTGGTCTGCAGCGACGAGATCCACAGCCAACTGCTGCTGGAGCCGGGGGCCGCCCACGTGCCGCTGGCGAGCCTGTCGCCGGCGCTGGCCGCGCGCACCATCACGCTGGTGGCCCCGAGCAAGACCTACAACCTGCCCGGCCTCGGCTGCGCCGCGGCGATCATCGCCGACGGCGACCTGCGCGCGCGGTTCCTGCGCGCGAGGGAAGGCATCGTGCCGCACGTGAACGTGCTGGGTCTCGTGGCGGCGCGCGCGGCCTGGTCCGAGGGCGGACCCTGGCTGGCGGAGCTGCTGCCGTACCTGCGGGCCAATCGCGACTACCTGGCCGGGCGCGTCGCGGCCCTGCCGGGCCTGACGATGGCCCCGGTCGAGGCGACGTACCTGGCGTGGCTCGACGCGCGCGCCTGGCCGGTCGCCGATCCGCACGCGCAGGTGCTGGCGCACGGGCTGGGCCTGAGCGACGGGCGCGAGTTCGGCGCGCCGGGCTATCTGCGCCTGAACTTCGGCTGTCCGCGCGTCACGCTGGCCGCGGCCTGCGACCGCCTGGAGGCCGCCGCCGCGGCCCTGGCCTGAGCGTCGCGGCCGGCGGCGTTCGCCGGCCCGCGGTCGCCGTCGAGCGGTCGCCGGTCCTCAATCGCCGCCGGCGGTTTCGTCCGTCCCGACGCCCGACGACGAGCGCGTGGCCCACCTGCGCCGAGGAGGAGCAACGGGGCCGAGCGTCGGGAGGGCCGCCGAAAGGGCCGCGTCTTCCCGATTCCGGACACCAGCACCTCCGGGAACGGTCGGACAGGGGCGGGTGGGGCGCGGACCGACGGCCTGGGGCTCCCTGGCGCGACGGCCGTCGAAATAGGTCGGATATTGTCATTTATGGCGGTTGGCTTGCGGTTGTGATCTCAGGTGATCACATATTTCTTGCGCATTGAAGATCCTGCCGTGCTATAATGTAAGAGATAGGCGAAACGTACGGCGGGCGCGCCCGTACCTGAACCGCCCTGGCAGTGTGAAGCCCCTGTTCACCGAAGTACTTCCTAAAGGAGCGACACAATGAAGAAGCTGGCTCTCGCCCTCGCGCTGACCCTGGTTGCCTTGGCTGGCACCGCCTCGGCCGCCGACTGGTTCGCCAACAACGTCGGCATCTACTTCGATGAGGCCGCCACGTCGAACTGCGGCACCGTGGCGCCCATGACGCCGTTCGCGGGCTATCTGGTCTTCACCCAGATGACCGCCGCGGACATCAACGCGTGGGAAATCCAACTGAACTACAACAACGTCACGAAGCTGAGCTTCATGCCCCGTGGTGTCCACGTGATGATTTCGCCGCGTCCGGGCGAGGCGATGGTCGGTCTGGCCACCCCGGCGCCGGTCGTCGGCGGCAGTTTCGTCGCCGCGGACCTGCAGCTGGTGGTCTTGAACCCCAATCCGGCCGGCATCTTCGCCAACGGCGTGTTCTTCCATCTGCTGGACATCCAGGTTCCCGCCTACACGAACAGCCAGGACGTGGCGTACGAGCTGCACCCGATCAGCCCGCCGGGCTCGCCGATCATGACCATCAACAACGGCTGCGCGATCGATGTCGAGGTCGACAGCTTCGGCGCCGTCAAGAGCCTGTTCCGCTAGGCCGACTTGGCGTCGCGATAGGTTGAACAGGGGCCCGGGCGTTGCGCCCGGGCCCCTGTTCATGGTGCAGGGATCGCGGAGGCTGCGGCAGCAGCTACTCCTCGTCCGGCGAAACGGCCGCCTCCAGCCACGGCTCGCGGCCTTCGGACAGCGCGCTGAGGCCCTCGGAGGTCTCGTCCGACTCCCAGC
>VGXH01000638.1 GCA_016873405.1 bacterium | reverse complement strand
CCCACCAGGCGCGGGCGCCCAACAGCCACAGGCCGGACAGGGCGACGCCGGTCGGCAGCCAGACGACGGCCTGGTCGAGCACTTCGTAGCCGTACTCGCGGACCTGCGCGGAGGCCAGCAGGAACAGGTAGAACAGGAGCAGGCGGCCGATCGCGGCCGGCAGGGTGCGCGCGTCCATGGGGCGAGCATAAGGCCCGCGGGTGGGGGCGTCAACGAGGCCGCGCCACGGACATCACGGAACCTCGAGAGGTTGCGCCGGCGCAACCGCGCCTGCCGCGACCGGCACTGATGTGCTATCATCGCCTCCGATCGCCCGCCCCTCACCCATACCAACCGAATGGGGTATCACCATGTCGTCGCGCGTCCGCCACGCCCGTGCCGCCTGCCTGCTGGTCGCCGCCCTGCCCCTGCTGCTCTGGGCCTGCGGCGACACGAGCACCGAGCCGCTGACCTACGGCACCGTCATCATCGACGCGCAGCCCGACGCGGCGCGTGCGAGTTGGCGCCTGGCCGGGCCCGGCGGCACGAGCCGCGACGGGACGGGCGACGCCACGCTGGCGGACATGCGCACCGGCTCGTACACGGTGACCTGGGGCGGCGCCAGCGGCTACGACGCGCCGGCGGCTGCGACGCGCAGCCTGGGCGAAGGGCAGACGATCACGTTCGCCGGCGCCTATGCGGTGAGCGGGATGATCTTCCCCGACACGCCGGACAAGCTGATGACGAACTTCGTGGCGATGTACACCTCGCTGAACGCCGCCGCGCTGGCGCCGCTGCTGCATCCGCAATACGTGATGTACTTACAGCAGTCCACCTACGCCGAGTTCCCGACCGTGGGGACGACGCTCGACACGGCCGAGGAGCAGCGCATCCACGAGCGCATGTTCAGCGGCAGTGACGTGACGGATCCCGAGGGCAACCTCGTGCCGGGGATCGAGGAGATCACGTTCCAGACGTTCGAGCGGCAGGGGGCGTGGGCGACATCGCTGCCGGCCGACCCGATCCCCGGCACGATGTACGGGCTTTTCGACGTCGTGATTCTCGCGGACCGCGGGAGCGGGCACTCCGTCCTGAAGGCGCAGGGATCTCTGAAGGTGTACGTGGCGCCGATGGACACGGTCGTGGCGGGGGAGACGCGGACCTGCTATCGGATGCGGGGGCTGGTTGATTGGACCGGTGACATCAAGGCGTCGGAGACGGAGAACTGGGGCTCGATCAAGGCGCTGTTTAGGTGACCGCGGCAGCCGACTGCGCCCGCGGGCGCCCCGCCGACTTGCGCCGGCGCAAGCCTTCTCAGGAAGCGAGACCGAGATGACACGCGCGATCGCCGCCCTGTTGGCGCTGGCATGCCTCATCATCCCGCTGCGCGCCGCCGCCCAGGCCGAGCGCGGTCCGTCCCTGACGCCGGTGTACCGCGTGGTCGCCGCCGATTCGCTGCGGGCCCACGTGTTCCTGCCGCCGGCGCGCGAGGCGGGCGCGAAGGCCGACGCCATCCTGCTGTTCCACGGCGGGGGCTGGAGCGTCGGCGAACCGGCGTGGACGTATGCGGCAGCCCGCCGCTTCGCCGATGCCGGGCTGGTGGCCGTCGCGGTGCAGTACCGCCTGAGCGGCGGGGAGATCACGCCCATCGAGGCGCTGGATGACGCCTGCGCGGCGTTCGCCTGGGTGCGCTCGCGCAGCGATGAACTCGGTCTGAGCGGGCGACTGGCGGGGTACGGCGTCTCGGCGGGCGGGCACCTGGTGGCCGCGACGGTCACCGTCGGCTGCCCGGAAGGGGAGCCGGGGCCCGAGGCGCTGCTGCTGTGGTCGCCGGCGCTCGACGTCACC
>VGXH01000637.1 GCA_016873405.1 bacterium | reverse complement strand
GCCGGGTCCGCCGCCGCCCCGCCCGCGCCGGACCAGCGCCTGCCGCAGGCCGGCCCCGGGAGCGGCCGTCGCGTCCGGGTCGTCGACCGCCGCCTCGGCCAGCGCCAGCCCGCGGGCGCGGCCGGGAACCGCCCCGGCCACCGCGCGGGCCAGGTCGGCCAGACCCGGCGGCGCCGGCCGCCATTCCCGGCCCCAGGGCTCCAGCAGACCGGCGTCGGCTCCCGCACCGGCCACCAGGGTCCAGCCGCGGCCCTGCCGCCAAAGCAGCGCCTCGCGCCGGTCGTCCGTCGCGCCGGCGGGCGCTGCCTGCGGCCCCGGCTCGGACGCCAGCAGATCGAGGCGCAGTTCCCCGCCGGGTCCGGACACCCAGGCCAGCAGGCCCGCTGCTTCGCGGCCGAAGGCCGCGGCCCGCCAGTCCGCCACGACCAGCTTCAGGTCGGCGGCCGGCGCCGGCTTCGCGCCGAAGTGGACCAGCGCGAGGACCGCCGGCAGGAGCCGACCTGCCGCCCGGGCGGCCCGTGCCGCGGACGCCGCCTTCACCGGCGCGCCGCCCCGGGTCTTTCGATCTCGGCGATGGAGGCGTTCAGGCGCCCGGCATCGCCGCCGAACGTCAAGGCCCGGCGGAACATGTCCAGAGCCTCGCGCGACCGGCCGCTGACGTTGAGCACCACGCCCAGATGCTCCAGGATGACCGGGTCCTCCGGAAGGACGTTCACGGCCTGGATCAGGTGGTCGAGCGCGCTCTCGAATCGTCCCTGGCGGTAGAGCACCCAGCCCAGCGAGTCCAGGTAGGCGCCATTGCCGGGATCGGCGGCCAGCGCCTGCCGGATCATCGTCTCGGCCCGCTCCAGGTCGACGCCCTTCTCGGCCAGGTAGTAGCCCAGGGAGTTGGCCACCTCGGCGTTGTCGGGGAACTCGCGGCGCAGGAGTTCGAGATCCTCCCGGGCCGCGTCGTCCTCGCCGAGTTCGTCGTGGCAGAGGCTCTTCTGGATCAACGCGCCCAGGCGCAGGTCCTCGTCGGTGGCCGCCAGCGCAAAACGCTCGGCCGCGCGCATGAGGTCGCCCGCGGCGCGGAAACCGTAGCCGAGGATCATCTGGCCCCCGGTGTCGCGCTCGGGCACGAGCGCCGCGGCGGCCGTGCAATGGTCGCCCATTTCGCGCTTGCGTTCGGCCAGGGCCGTGGCGGCGGCGGTCGGCGGCTTCCCGCGCGCGACGAGCAGCGCGCGGATGCAGGCGAGCCTGATCTCGCCGTCGTCGGGATCGGACTCGATCGCCTTCCGATACCAGCGCAGCGCCTCGTCCCAGTCCTCCGCGAGCTCCGCCACGCGGCCCTTGAGGTGTCGTGCCCGCGCGGCCTGCGGCCAGGCCGCCAGGATGCGATCGGCCAGGGCCGCGCCTTCGGCGCGGCGACCGGTGCCCAGCAGCATCCGGCCGAGCCACAGCGAAGGTTCGAATCCCAGTTCGCCGGCCGTCGACAGCGGCAGCAGCAGGGCGATCGCCTGGTCGACCCGGTTCTGCCTGGCGTGCAGGTCGGCCAGCTCCACGACGAAGGAACCGGCCGGCAGCCCGTCGGGCGCGCCCGGTCGATCGTCCCGGCCGAGGGCCGAACCCGCGGCCGCGCCGAAACGCCGATCGGCGTCGCGGGCCACGGCGGCCGCTTCGTCCCACCTGCCCCCGGCCGCCAGCGCCCGCAGTCGCAGCAGCCACAGGGCGGCCCGTTCCGGCAGCACGGTCGTGGCCTCGCCCATCAGGTCGGCCAGATCCTGCGCGCGCTCGGCGCGCTGCAGGATCCCGGCCATCTCGAGGTACAGGTCGGCGGCGGCGGCCCC
>VGXH01000636.1 GCA_016873405.1 bacterium | reverse complement strand
CACGAGATGCTCAAGCTGGGCACCGTCGTCATCGCGCCCGGCCAGGAGGGGCCGCTCACGCTCCGCGTGACCGGCGACGCGGCGGACGGTCCGCTGAGCCTGGCCTGGTTCGGCGCCTTGGCCGCGCCCGCGAATCTCGACGGCTGGTCGGCATACACTCGGACCGGCGACGACGGCGCCGCGCGCCTGGACGTTTTCGTCGACACGCCGGGACGGTATGCCTTCGCGCTCTACCGCCATCCCGTGTCCGGGCGTCAGCCGCGCGTGGCGCAGTTGCGCGTGGCGCCCACGCTGCCGGACCTGTTCCCGGTGGCGGCGGCGGGCTGGGCGGCGCCGCTGGTGCCGCGTCCGCAGCCCGACGGCCTGCCGGGCGACGTGCCCGTGCCCGGCGAGCTGCTGCCCGCGCCGGCGGCGACCTACTTCAACGCGGCGGCGGGCAACGGCGGCGCGATCGCCTGGCCGCCCAATCCCTGCCTGGTCGCCGTGGACGGCGTTCCCGTGCTGCCGCTGGCGCTGCCGGGGCTGGCAACCGGCGGGATCGCCGGGCTGAACGACGCCACGCCGATGCTGGTGGCGGGCGGACGGCACACGGCCGCGATGATCCTGGACGCGGAGGATCTCCTGCCCGAGGAGGACGACGCGAACAACGCCTGGGGCGTGCAATGGGTCTGGTCGCCGCCGGTCCTTGGCGCCGGCGTCTCGCTGGCCGCGGCGCCGCCGCTGCCGGACGGCGGCTGGGACGCGATCGGCGACCCGGGCGCGGCCGGCCTGGCCCCCAACTGCGCCGGTTTCCGTTTCGGCGGCGAGCCCGACGGACGCACGCGCGCCGGCCAGTGGGCCGGGCTCGTGGTCGTGCCGGCGGCGGGCGAGGACTGCGATGTCGCCCTGCACGAGGCGGCCACCGGGGCGCAGGACGGCTTCTTCGCGTCGAGGGTGATGTCCGGCTGGCCTGCGGACGAGTGCGATTTCGTGCTGGTGAACTACGGACGCACCAGCCCTCGTGCCTTCGATGCCGGTCTGCGCCGATTCGCCGGCGCCGGCGCCGCGCAGGTGGGGTCGGTGGCGTCCGGTTTCCTCGGCAGCGACCCGAGCGGAGCGACGACCGCCTTCGCCTTGCCGGCGGTCCAGGGCCTCGCGCTGCACGAGGTCTGGCTGTCGCCGGGCATCTGGCGGATCCGGCTGGAGAATCTCGACGCGGTGGTGGACTACGGGCTCTCGGTGCACCCGGGCCAGTCGCCGTATCTGGCCAAGTCGCACGTCCTGCCGAATGGATCGGCCTGGCTCGCGGGTCCCGGACAGGACGAGGCGGTCGTCGTGAACGTGGAGCAGGCGGGATACCTGTGCGTGGCGGCGTGGAAGCGGGGGCCGAACGACTGGCCCTTGAACGGCAGCTATCGACTGGTCTTCGAAGCGGACGTGTCCGGCGTCGCGGAGCAGGATCCGCCGCGCTCGACGCGGTTCGTTGCCGCGGCGCCCAACCCGTTCAACCCGACGCTCGCCGTGACGTTCGAACTGGAACGGGCGGGTCCGGCCAGCGTGGACGTCTTCGACCTGCAGGGCCGGCGCGTGCGCCGGCTGCTGGCGGGCGATCTGACGGTGGGCCGGCACGAGGTGCATTGGGACGGCAGCGACGACGGTGGCCGGCGCCTGGCGAGCGGCGCCTACGTGCTCCGTCTGGCGGCGCCCGGCGGCGGCCCCGAACACCGGCGCGTCACGATGCTGAAATGACGGACAGGCGACCGGACGGGCGGATTTCCGGCTTCTCTCGGGGCGATCCGTGGTATAGTCGGACAACAACAGCCAAATAGTCCGTTTTACCGTTCCGGGGAGGTGG
>VGXH01000635.1 GCA_016873405.1 bacterium | reverse complement strand
GGAACCGGGCGACTTCCGCCTCGAACTGCAGGCCACGGGGTACGTCCCGCGCTCGGTGGCGTTCAACGTCACGGCCGAGGACACCTCGCTGGGCGCGCTGCCGCTGGCGGCCGTCCGGGCCACGCGTCTGGAAATCGTCAACGAGGCGGGCGCTCGACAACCGGAGGTGCGCGCCACGTTCTACCGGCCGGGACAGGACCCCTTCACGTCCTCGCGCGTGCTGCTGGCCGCCCGCGACGATGCCGGGCGCGACGACATCTACGATGTGGACGGCCGCCTGTCCGGGTTCCGGCTGTCGGCCCGCAAGATGGACGACCTGTCGCGCCCCACCGGCGCGCCCGTCTTCTACCGTGGCCCGTCGCAGGCCGAGGTCGACTCGGTCGCCACCTTCGCGAACGGACGCGCCGCGTTCTGGATGAGCAACACCGCGGTGGAGGTGCTGCGGGTCTACCTGGCGCAACCCGGCAAGGCGCCCATCGCCGGGCGCATCGTCGTGGCCTTCCAGGATCCCCAGCCCGTGACCGTGGTCCTGAGCGCGGTCCGCGACACGCTGGTCGCCGGCGGCGTCGACACGCTGCGCGTCGCGGCCCAGCTGTACGACTCGGCCCGCAACCGCAGCCTGCTGGCCGATGTCCCGGTGGCCTTCGCGCTGGTGTCCGGGCCGGCCGGCCGAGGCCAGTTCGCCGCTCCCACCGTGCTGACCAACGGCGAGGGCCGCGCCACCGGCGTGCTGTCGGCCACCGGCGCCGGGCCGCTGCAAGTGACGGCCACGGTCGTCGTGAACGGACGCGTGCTGCAGGTCCGCGGCCAGACGCTCGACAGCGGCCGCGACCACCTGCCGGTCACCGTCGTGGCCGGCGAGACCGCCGGCTGGCGCTTGTCGCTGCCCGCCTCCGTCAGCAGCCTCCGTTCGCCGCTGACGGTCACGGCGCTGCCGATCGACGCCTGGGGCAACGACACCGCCGAACCGGGACTGGTCGCCGCCTTCGCCGCCGACCCCGCCGCCCGCGGCGGCTTCGCGCCCGGCACGGCGACGACCGGGCCCGACGGCCGCGCCGCCGCCACCTTCACGCCTTCGGGGCAGGCCGGGCTGGTCACCCTCTCGGTCGCGGGCGAGGGGCTGGTTCCGGCGCAGGCCGATCTCCAGCTGCGCGACGTGTCGGTGATCGCCGACGCCGCCTGGCCCGACGAACCGGCCGAACGCCGCACCTTCGACACCACCGACCTGACCGCGCTGGTGGTCGACAACGACCCGACGGGACTCAACCTGGAGATCCCGTTCGCCAGCAACTGGAACGGTTTGCAGCTGCACGTGATCTTCGAGACCGGCTTCGACGCGGCCGGCGCCACGACCGACCCGTTCGTGCAGCCGGTCAACTACGCCCACGCGCAGCGGCCCGATTTCGCGCTCACGACCAAGTACTCGGCGAACGACTACGGCGATTTCCGCCGCTGGAACCCGGCCCAATCGCGCTGGGAATGGTGGAACCAGGACACCGGCGCCTATGATCCGTCATCCGGGTGGAACATCCAGCCCGCCTGGGTGCGCAAGCTGGCCGACCGCGTGCTGATCCGCGTTCCCTGGGCCCCGTTCGGCGCGGCGCCGGACTCGCTGCGAATGCAGCTCTACCTGACGCAGGACGACGGCGTCAAGCGGGCGGCGTTCGACTCGGCGCCGCAGGACGCGACGCTCAACCTGACGTTCGACTACAACGACCCGCAGCCGGGCGACTGGGAGACCGCCCTCGGTCCCACCACCCTGCAGGTCTGGGGACCGACGTACGTGGTCAAGAAGGACTTCCCGACGCCGCCGACGTTGAGCGAGGCGGCCGGGG
>VGXH01000634.1 GCA_016873405.1 bacterium | reverse complement strand
CAGCCCGATCAGGATGAGCCCGACCATGTACTCCGGGTGGCCGCGCAGGAAGAGGACCGCCAGCGCGAACATCAGCACCGGCCCGATCACCCAGTTCTGCACCAGCGACAGCCCCAGCACGCGGGTGTTGCGGAAGACCGGGCCCATCTCCTCGTAGCGCACCTTGGCCAGCGGCGGGTACATCATCAGGATGAGCCCGACGGCGATGGGCACCGAGGTGGTGCCCGCGTTGAAGCGGTTGATGAAGGCCACGAAGCCGGGGAAGAGGGTGCCCGCCGCGACGCCGGCGGCCATCGCCACGAAGATCCACAGCGTCAGGTAGCGGTCCAGGAAGGACAGGCGGCCGAGCAGGCCGGGCCCGGCGGCGGGGGTGGGACGGGTCATTGCGGGTCCTTTCGGGCGGCCGGCGGGCCGCACGCGGCGCCGCGGTCGCCGGGCCGGCAGCCGGCCAGCCGCGCCAGCAGCGCGCCGGCCTCCGGGTCGCGCGCGAGTTGGCCTTTCAGGGCGTTCAGCGCCGCCCGCGGCCCGGGCTCGACGGGTTTCCGCAGCGAGTAGTGCATCCAGGTGCCCTCGCGGCGGTCCCGGACCAGGCCGGCGGCCCGCAGGGCGGCCAGGTGGCGCGAAGCCTTCGACTGCGTGATGCCCAGCGCCGCGGTGATCTCGCACACGCACAGTTCGCGGCTGTTCAGCAGCAGCCAGAGGATGCGCAGCCGCGCCTCGTCCGACAGCAGCTTGTGGAAACGGGCGATGTCCCTCATGGCGACCTCCGTGGCAGGCGGCCATTATAACCGGATAACCGGATATATGCAAAAACCGTCACGGCCGGCCGAACGCGGCGACACCCGCCGGCCCCTGGACTATAGTGGGGAGCGTCCGCCCGCGTGAGCCGAACGCGCAGTTCGCGCGCCGCCACGCCGGGCGACGGGGAGAGGACCGATGTCCAACCACTTCGGACCCGGCGGCCAGGCCTGGATGGTCGATGTCTCGGGCAAGCCGCCGACGGTGCGGCGCGCGCGCGCCGAGGCCCGCGTGCGCCTGGGGCCGGCGCTGGCCGCCCGGGTGGCCGGCGGCGGTGTGACCGGCGGCGGCGGGACCGACGGCGGCGCGAGCGACGGCGCTCTGGCCAAGGGCGACGTGCTCGGCGTGGCGCGCCTGGCCGGCATCGCGGCGGTCAAGCGCGTGCCGGACCTGATCCCGCTGGCGCACCCGCTGGCGATCCACCACGCGGCGGTCGACCTGCGGGTCGACGCCGGCGCCGGCGTGGTCGTGATCACCTGCGAGGTGGTCGCCTGCGAGCGCACCGGCGTCGAGATGGAGGCCATGACCGGGGCCGCCGTCGCGGCCCTGACCGTGTACGACATGTGCAAGGGTCAGGACAACGGGCAGGGCAAGGGGATCGTCATCGAGGCCGTGCGCCTGCTGCACAAGAGCGGCGGCCGCAGCGGCACCTGGGACGCGCCCACGGAGGCGCCGTGAGCGCGCGCGGCGAACCCGACGCCGGGCCGCAGCTGCGCGTGGCCGTGCTGGTGCTCAGCGACCGCTGCAGCGCGGGCCTGCGGCAGGACCTGAGCGGCCCCGCGCTCACGGGCTGGCTTCGCGACCGCGGCGCCGCGGTCACGACCTGCGACGTCATCCCCGACGATCGCGAAGCCATCGTCGACTGGCTGACCCGGCACTGCGACGACGGCGCCTGCGACGTGGCGCTGACCTGCGGCGGCACCGGCGTCTCGCCGCGCGACGTGACGCCGGAAGCGACGCGCGCCGTGCTGGACCTGGAACTGCCCGGCTTCGCCGAGGCGATGCGCGCGGCCAGCCTGCGCCTGACGCCGCACGCCC
>VGXH01000633.1 GCA_016873405.1 bacterium | reverse complement strand
AGAACAGGAGCGTGAACAGCAGCCGATGGGCGCGCACGAAGGCGGTCAGGCGGCCCTCGTCGCGCAGCAGCCGCGCGCCGACGCCGCGCAGCCGCGCGCGCGCCCCGTCCGGGGTCGCCGCTTCGGGACTCAGCATGAGCCGGGACGCTCCCTTCCTGCCGCCGGACGCGTCACCGCGCGGCCACCGCCAGGACCTTCTTCACGGCGGCCACGGTGTCGGCCATGTCCTGCGGCCCCAGCGTGGGATGCACCATGAACATCAGGCTCGTGGCGCCCAGCTCGGCGGCGACGGCGAACCGCTCCGCCGGCGCCATGGCCGTGCCGGCGAACGCCTTCTCGCGATAGATCTCCGGGCACGAGCCCATCCAGCAGGGGATGCCTTCGCAGTTGATGGCGTGCTTGACCCGGTCGCGGTCCCAGCCCTCGCGCAGCTGCGCGGGGCGCACGAAGGCGTAGAACTTGTACCAGGCGTGCTCGACGTGCGGCGGCGGCGCGGGCAGTCGCAGCCCGGGCGTCCCGGACAGCCCCACCAAGAGGGTGTTCGCGTTCTCGGTGCGGCGGCCGTGCCACAGATCCAGCCGCTCCAGCTGGTTGAGCCCGAGCGCCGCCTGCATCTCGGTCAGCCGGCCGTTGGTGCCGAAGCCCTCGTGCACCCACTTGAAGCCCGGCAGGCCCTCGGTCTCGGTCATCGCGCGCCGGCTCTTGCCGTGCTCCTTGAGCGACCAGACCCGATCCAGCAGGTCGTCGTCGTCGGTGACCAGCAGGCCGCCTTCACCGCCGGTGGTGATGATCTTGTCCTGGCAGAAGGAGAACACGCCCAGGTGGCCGATGCCGCCGACGGACCGGCCCCGGTACCGGGCGCCGTGCGCCTGGGCGCAGTCCTCGATGACGGCGAAGCCATGCCGGCCGGCCAGCGCCATGATCGGATCCATCTCGCACGGCCAGCCGGACAGATGCACGACGATGACGGCCTTGGTGCGCGGCCCCACGTGGGGCTCGATGGTCTCGGCGGTGACGTTCTGCGAGTCGGGGTCCACATCGGCGAAGACCGCGGTGGCGCCGCGCAGCACCGGCGCCGACGCCGAGGCCATGAACGAGCGCGAGGTGACGATGACCTCGTCGCCGGGGCCGACGCCCAGGGCCTGCAGCGCCAGTTCGAGCGCCACCGTGCCGTTGGCCAGCGCCACGGCGTGCCGCGTCCCGCAATGCCGGGCGTAGGCCGCCTCGAAATCGCGGCACAGATCGCCGGTCCAGTAGTTGATCCGGCCGGACTTCAGCACCTGCCCCACGGCGTCGATGTCGGCCGTCTCGAAATGGGGCCAGGCGGGCAGCGGTGTGGACCGCACGGGCACCCCGCCATCGACCGCCAACGCCGAGCGCTGCATCTTCGTCCCTTCCATCGTGGCTGCCTCTTTCCCCGGCCGGGGTCCCGGTTCAGGCCCCGCCGCCGGCGCCGTTGCCTCGGAACGCATCCATCGTCGCCCGCCCCTCCTGGTGGATGCCCTCGCGGCGCAGCACCAGTCCCAGCGTGCGAAGCAGGATGCGCAGGTCGAGCCCGAGGCTGCGGTGGTCGACGTACCAGACGTCCATCTCCAGGCGCGCGGGCCAATCCACCGTGTTGCGACCGTTGACCTGGCTCCAGCCGGTCAGCCCCGGCCGCACCTCGTGACGGCGCGCCTGGCGTTCACTGTACAGGGGCAGGTACTCCATGAGCAGGGGCCGCGGCCCCACCAGGCTCATGTCCCCGCGCAGAACATTCCACAGTTCCGGCAGCTCGTCGAGGCTGGTCGCCCGCAGCCAGCGGCCGATTCGCGTCAGGCGCTCGCCGTCCGGCAGC
>VGXH01000632.1 GCA_016873405.1 bacterium | reverse complement strand
AAAACCATGGAAGCCACCGGCGCCAAGCTCCACAGCGGCGAGCTGAAGATGACCGACGTGAAGATGTGCGGCTTCTGCACGGCCTACGGCGAGCTGATGATGAGCGGCGTGCAGTTCGAGACCGTGCGCGGCGACGTGACCGAGCTGTCCTTCGCGCGCTCGAACGACCCGAAGCTGGTCGAGAAGATGCACGCGATCGCCAAGCGCAACAAGGAGGAGATGGCGATCCTCATGGGGGCGGCGGGCGCGGATCCGCACGCGGGGCACAAGCACTAGGCGCGTCGGCGGCACGTCACACAACGGGACCCCGCGGGCTGTCCTCGCGCCTTCGGCGCTGCGGATTGCCTGCGGGGTCCCGTTGTGTGACGTGCCGGCGTCGTCAGTGAGTGTGGCCGGCGCGGGCGCGGACGCCGCGCGGGGAAGAAGAGAAGAGGCGCGGGAGCGGACTGCGCGCCCGGAAGGAAGCCGGGCGGACTTGCGCCGGCGCAAGTCCGGCGTTGCGCCACCCTCGTTGGACGGGTTCACGAGAGGCGGGCCCGGCCACGCCGCCGGACAAATGCACACGACGTCTCCGGCGTGGTTCGACACGGAGAACCGCGAGCTGGCGACCTCCTGGCGCGCTTGACGTTCGGACTGAATATGGTACCATATATAGGTCCACTCAACCTGGAGGTTCCGGCAGTGAGCCTGAAGAAGGACATTCGTCCAGTCACCTACTTGAAGACGAGAGCCGCAGACCTCCTGAAGCAGGTCAATGACACTCAACGGCCCGTGATCATCACCCAGAACGGAGAGCCTCGCGCCGTTCTCCAGGATGCGAAGAGTTACGAGGACATGCGCTATGCTCTCGGTCTCCTGAAGCTGATTTCGCAGGGGGAGGACGACCTTCGGAAGGGCAGGAAGCGGACCCACGATGAGGTCTTTTCCAGAATCGCCAAGGCGGTCCACGAGAAATGACCAGGACCTTCGAGGTGCTCTGGGCCGCCGTCGCAGAGGATGACCTGTTGGGGATCATCCTCTACATCGCCGACGAGAGCCCGCGCAGCGCGTTGAAGGCGATGACCAGGATTCGGAACCGAACCGCCAAGCTCAGGCGGTCGCCGATGCAGGGCCGGATCGTCCCGGAATTGCTCTGCCAGGGAATCTCACAATACCGGGAAGTCGTGGTCTCTCCCTGGAGAGTGATCTACAGGGTCGAAGGGGGCCGGGCCCTTGTCGTTTCGGTCATCGATTCTCGCCGCAACGTGGAGGACATCCTACTGGGCCGGCTGTTGCACTAACCCGAACGAAGAGCGGCGGACCGATGCGAAGGGGCGGACTTGCGCCGGCGCAAGTCCGCCCCTCGTGTCGAAGCCGATCGAAGCCTTACTTCACCAGCGTCATGCGCCCCGACCGGTCGAACCCGTCCGCCGTCCGCAGCCGGTACAGGTACGTGCCGGAGGCGGCGATGCGGCCGTCGCTGCCGCGGCCGTCCCAGGTCACGGCGTGGGGGCCGGCCGTCAGGTCGCCCTCCAGCAGCGTGCGCACCAGGCGGCCGTCCACCGTGTAGACGGCCAGCATCGCGCGCTGCGGCGCAGCCAGCGCGAACGAGATGGTCGTCGACGGATTGAACGGGTTCGGACGCGCGGCGTCCAGCACCGTCGCCAGTTGCGGCACGTCGTCGCGCACGCCGCTGACCACCGGGTCCTGGCCTTCCAGGACGTTGAGCACGACATCCGCCGGCTTGGGCGTGACCACCTGATGCAGGCCGCTGGGCCAGTAGATGTCCAGCTGGTCGACCGTCGTCGCGGTGCCCAGGCCGAAGTGCTGCTCCAGGGTGGCGGGCGAGCCGCTGCCCGTG
>VGXH01000631.1 GCA_016873405.1 bacterium | reverse complement strand
CGCGACAGCGTTGACCGTCCAGCTCCACCGCGCCGGCTGCGTAGAGATCCGGCTCGATCTCGAACCGCATCTCCAGGTCCGGCAGGGCCAGCGGGCGGATGAGTCCGCACGCGCGCCGCGCCACCCCGGCCGCGCCGTCGCGCCGCGCCTTGCGCAGCGCCGCCGCCGCGTCCGCGGCGCCCGCGGCCGCCGCCCGCAACCCCTCCTCCAGTTCGCGCACGTCCTGATCGGCGTGGCGTTGCCGCGCCAGCTGCTGGGCCAGTTCCTCCTGCAGGGCGATCAGGCCGGGCACGTCGCGCTGGTACTTGCGGCACAGCGACTGGTAGCGCGCGCGCCGCTCCTCCCACTCGTCGAGCCGCGCGGGGTCGATCTCCAACCCGTCGACGAAACGCCGCAGGTCCGCCGCCGCCTCGCTCACCGCCGCCTCGGCGTCGCGCACCAGCCGCAGCGCCTCGCCCAGGCGGGCGCTGGTCCGTTCCTGCGCCGCCAGGGCCTTCTCCGCCGCCCCGAGCAGCGCCCGCGCCGCCGGTTGGCCGTCGCTGAGGTCCTCCAGCGCGCGCGCCGCCGCCTCGAGCAGGCCGCGCGCGTTGCGACCGACGGCCAGATCCTCGTCGAGCTTCTCGACCTCGCCCTCGCGCAGGCGCATCTCCGCCAGCTCGCGGTGCTGGAACTCCCACATCTCCTGCTGGCGACGGGCCAGGTCCGACTCGCGCTGGCGCTCGGCCAGCGCCGCGGCCGCCGCCTGGTGGGCGGTCACGGCCTGGCGCATCGCCGCCAGTTCCGGCTCCAGTCCGAGCGCCGCGTCGAGGAACTCGCGCGCGAACGCCGGCCTCGACAGCTGCCGCTGCTGGTCCTGGCTCTGGATGGCGACCAGCCGGCCGCCGACATCCTCCAGCAGGGCCTGCGAAGAGACCAGGCCGTTGATGAGCACGCGGCCGCGGCCCTCGCGCCGCAGTTCGCGCCGCAAGACCAGGATCCCGTCGCCGCCCACGCGCACGCCCAGCGCGGAGCAGGCCGCCAGGGAAGCCTCGTTCTCCGCCAGGTCGAACACCCCTTCGACCCAGGCCAGATCCTCGCCTTCGCGGATCAGCTTCGGCTCCGCCTTGCCTCCCGCGAGCAGCGACAGCGCGCCGGCCACCAGCGACTTGCCGGCGCCCGTTTCGCCGGTCAGCATCGTCAGGCCCGGCCCGAGCGGCAGCGTCGCCTCGTCGACGAGCGCCAGGTGCGCGATGCGCAGCTCCCGCAGCATCAGCGCCCCTTGCGTTCGCGCCGCCGGGGCCCGCCCCAGTTGAGCTTGTGCCGCATGACGCGGTAGAAGCTGCTGTGGCGGAACTTCACCAGCCGCACGCGCGCTTCCGCCAGCCCGAAGTCCAGGTGATCGCCGTCGGCCACCTGCACGACCTCCTGGCCGTCCGCCGTCAGCACGGCCCCTTCGCCCGTGGCCAGAAGGATGATCTCGATGCGGGTCGGCTCCGGCACCACGAGCGGGCGCATGCCCAGGGCATGCGGGCAGATCGGGGCGATGAGCAGGCAGGGCACGGACGACTGGCAGATCGGACCACCCGCCGACAGGTTGTAGGCGGTCGAGCCGGTGGGCGTGGCCACGACGACGCCGTCGCCCAGGAAGTGCCCCAGCGAATCCCCGTCCAGCCGGAGTTCCATCTCGATGGCCCGCGGCAGCGGTCCCATGTTGATGACCAGGTCGTTGAGCGCCGTCAGCGTCGCCCGCTGCCGATCCCCGCGCCGAACGGTGCAACTCACCTGTGAACGATCCTCGAGGTGGTACTCGCCGGCGGCCAGTTGCGCGATGGCCCGCCTCAGGTCCGGCAGCGGAACGTTGC
>VGXH01000630.1 GCA_016873405.1 bacterium | reverse complement strand
TTTTGATGACGACATCGACCGTCGGGTCGCTCTGGGCCGGCAGCATGATGCGGCGCCTGATCTCGTCGGTGACGTGCGGGATCACCTGCACCGTGCGCCCGAGGTATTCCCCCTTGCGTTCGCGGGCGAGGATGGTCTCGTAGACGCGGCCGCTGGTCAGGTTGTGGATCTGGGCCAGGTCGGTGTCGGTGAAGCGCTCGTAGTGGCCGAGGTCCAGGTCGCACTCGGCGCCGTCGTCCAGCACGAACACCTCGCCGTGCTGGAACGGACTCATGGTGCCCGGATCGACGTTCAGGTAGGGATCGAACTTCTGGAGCACCACCTTCAGGCCGCGGGCCTTCAGCAGGTTGCCCAGCGAAGCGCTGGCGATGCCCTTGCCCAGCGCCGAGACGACGCCGCCGGTCACGAACACGTACTTCGCCATGCTGCTCCCTGCTCCGCCGCGCGGCGGCGTCCCTGCCGCGGCCCTTGCCGCATCCCGTTGCCCGCCGCCGGTGCGACGCGGCGGAACTCAGCGCCCGGCCGGCCAGGCGGCGCGCACGCGCTCCAGATCGGCCGGCGTGTCGACGCCGACCGGTCCGGACTCGACGCGCACCACGCCGATGCGCAGGCCGTTCTCCAGCGCCCGCAACTGCTCGAGCCCCTCCACCTGTTCGAGCGGCGTCGGCGGCAGGGCGGAAAACCGCAGCAGCGCCGCGCGGCGGTAGGCGTAAAGCCCCACGTGCCTGAGCGCGGCGGCATGGCCCGGAGCCTGCCTGCCGGGGAACATACCGGGAATCGGCGCCCGCGAAAAGTACAAAGCCCCGCCGTCCCGCGCGGTGACGACCTTCACCGCGTTCGGGTCGCGCCAGGACGCCTCGTCGGCGAACGGATGCGCGCACGTGCCGAGGTCCCAGGCCGGCTCGCCCTGCATGAACGCGATCAGCGCGTCGACGTCGCCCGGCGGCAGCAGGGGCTCGTCGCCCTGCAGGTTGACCACCAGAGCGGCCCGGTGGCGGCTCGCCACCTCCGCGATGCGGTCGGTGCCGGTCGGGTGCTCGGCCGTCATCTCGCAGTCGAACCCGGCCGCCGTCACGGCGGCGTGGATGCGCGCGTCGTCGGTGGCGACCACGACGCGGTCGGCCCGCCGGATCCCCTGCGCGTTCTCGGCCACGCGCACGATCAGGGGCCGGCCGTGGAGGTCGGCCAGGGCCTTGCCGGGGAAGCGGCTCGAGCCGTAGCGCGCGGGGATGACCACCAGAACGCCCCCGTCGGCGGCGTCGGTGTCAATGGCGAGGCCCACCCCGCGCGGGGTGGGCCCGGTGTGCGCGTCGCGTGCCATCGCCTACAGCGGCAGGATGTTGACCCGCTTCTTGGTCCCGCGGAAGTCCTGGAACTCCACGGTCCCGTCGACGAGCGCGTACAGGGTGTCGTCGCCGCCCTTGGCCACGTGCTTGCCCGGGTGGATCCGCGTGCCGCGCTGGCGCACCAGGATGGTGCCGGCGCTGACCGTCTGCCCGCCGAAGCGCTTGACGCCCAGGTTCTTGGGGTTGGAATCGCGCCCGTTCCGGGTCGATCCGCCTGCTTTCTTATGCGCCATGTCGCACCTTCACTTCGTTCGGCTCTTGTCGTTCGGCCCCGGCGACCGCGGTGCGGCCGCAGCGGGCGGGTTCGGTTCAACCGGTGATGCCGGTGATGCGGATCTGCGTGAACGGCTGGCGATGGCCGGTCTTGCGCCGGTAGTTCTTGCGACGGCGCTTCTTGAAGATGACGATCTTCCGGCTCAGCCCGTGGGCGAGCACCTCGGCCTTGACCGCGGCGCCGGCCACGATCGGGTTGCCGACCTTGACCGAAGCCCCGTCCGACACCAT
>VGXH01000629.1 GCA_016873405.1 bacterium | reverse complement strand
GACCAATGACCTCCGCCCGCCCGCGCCCGGTCATCCTGGCGGCCGCCGCGTTCGCCTGGGTGATGTTGCGCTCGGGATCGAGGATCAGCACGGCCACGGGCGAGTGGGCGTGGATCGCCTCCAGTTCGGCGCTGCGCGCGGCGTGCTCGCGCTCGCCTGTGCGCTGTTCCGTCACGTCGGCGCAATAGACGGCGAAGCGGTACACGGCTCCGTCGCCGTCGCGAAGCGGAACGACGCGCTGTTCCAGCCAGCGCCCGTCGCGTTCGTCCCTGAAGCGGACGGACACGCCTGAGCGGGCGGCCGCGACGAACGGGCGCCGCCGGTGGGCGTTCGCGGGCAGCAGGTCGTCGATCCTGCGGCCCAGGATCTCGTGGCGAGCCCGGCCCAGACGCCCGGCGCAGGCCTCATTGGCCACGAGGACCGTGCCGTCGGCGTCCAGCATCGCCGTCGCCTCCGCCAAGCCGTCGAGCAGCTGCAGGATGGGGTCGTCGTGGTCTCGTTCGAGGGTCATCGGCGCTCCGATTGCCGGCGTGGCGATGTCGGACCGCCGTCGACGCGCCGGTCCGCCCGGATCCTGGCTGCACGAAGCGTGCAGGCGGCCGTCCCGAGGCGGCGGATCGCGCCGAATTCGCAGCCGATTGCGGGCAAACGAGTTGGGAGCCCGCCGCCCGGCCGGGCCGCCGCAGGCGGCGAAGAGACCGCCCCGGTGCCGTCCAGGTTCCGACCCCGCTGGACGGAGATCAACCGTCCAGGGCGCGGCCCTGCGAATGGATGACGTCGCGGTAGAAGCGGCCGCTGTCCTTGATCGCGCGCCGCTGCGTGGCGCGGTCCACGTGGACCAGGCCGAAGGTCTTGGCGTAGCCGCAGGCCCATTCGAAGTTGTCCAGCAGGGACCAGGCGAAGTAGCCGCGCACATCCACGCCGTCGGCGATGGCGGCGCGGACGGCCAGCAGGTGCGCGCGCAGGTACTCCACCCGCAACGGATCGCGCACGCGACCGTCGTCTGCGAGCGCCGGGTCGGCGAAGGCGGCGCCGTTCTCCGTGAGGTAGACGGGCAGAGCGCCGTACCGCGAACGGAGCCAACCGAGCACCTCGCGCAGGCTCTGCGGACGCACCTCCCAGCCGGTCTCCGTGTAGAGGGCCCCGGGCTGCCGGACCGGCGCCGCGCCGGTCGGGTGGGCAGCCGCGTCGGCGCGGTTGACCGAGCGGGTGTAGTAGTTCAGGCCCAGGAAGTCGATCGGCTCGCCGATGACGGCGAAGTCCTCCGCCGCGAACCGCGGCCAGGCCGCGCCGAAGATCGCCGCCATCTCCTCGGGATAGCTGCCCAGGCGCAGCGCATCCAGGTACCAGCGGTTCATGTAGGCGTCGGCGCGGCGGGTGGCGATGAGATCCGCTTCGCTGTCGCTCGCCGTGTCCTTGGGCTCCAGGTTGATGACGATGCCCAGTTGCGCGCGCGTCTCCGCGCGCAGGCAGCGCACGGCCAGTCCGTGCCCGCGCAGCAGGTTGTGCGCGGCCTGCGCGGCGGCGGCCAGATCGCGCCTGCCCGGCGCGTGCACGCCGTGCACGTACCCGCCGTCGACCACGACCCACGGCTCGTTCAGCGTGGCCCAGTGCCCCACGCGGTCGCCCAGGCGCGCCGCGACCACGCGCGCGTAGTCGGCGAACCACTGCGCGCAGTCGCGCGCGGCCCAGCCGCCGCGCTCGTCCAGCGCCTGCGGCAGGTCCCAGTGGAACAGCGTGGGGAACGGCGTGAGGCCGGCCTCCAGCAGGCCGTCGACCAGGCGGTCGTAGAAGTCGAGCCCGGGCCCGTTCACGCGGCCGGCGCCCTCGGGCAGCACCCGGCTCCAGGCCCC
>VGXH01000628.1 GCA_016873405.1 bacterium | reverse complement strand
GGTGGCTGCTGTCCGCCCAGGGCAAGCCGCGGCTCGCGATCGACGGCTCGCGCCGGAAGGCGACCGCCGCGGAAACGGCAGCGGCGGCGCACTTGCCCGCAAGCGAGCGAGCGTTGCTGGACCTGCTGCCGGGCTACCAGGTCACGATGATCGTCACCTGGGCCCTGCGCGAATCGGTCGCCGTGTTCGGGGTGATCGCCGCCGTCGTGGCGCGGCAACCGGCGACGGTGGTGCCGTTCGCCGTGGTCGCCTTCGCGCTGCTGGCGCTGGCGCGGCCGCGCGTGGCGGAATACCTGGAAAGCAGGGAAGGGCGCGGCTGACGGGGGCGCGCGCCGGGGCCGCGATGAGGCGCCTGGCGCCGGGCGCAAGTCCCCTTCCCGCCTGGCGGCCCGCCGGGAACCGGATCGCGCCTGGCGCCGTACAAGGGAAGCTCGTCCGTCTTGGCCCCCGACTGGATCCCCCCCCTGACCGACCGAGGAGCTCCCGTGACCCCACTGCGCCTGGCCGCCGCGGCCGTGCTGTCGGCCCTCCTGTTCGCCGTCGTACCGGCCGCCCCGGCGACCCCCGCCACGGTGAACCTGCCCGCGGCGGCGCCCGCGCAGCGGGCCGTCGACGTCAAGGAAGCCTGGCGCCTGGGCGGCGACGATGACGAGGACGTGCTCCTGGGAATGGTCACCGGCGGCGTGCTGGGCCCCGACGGCAACATCTACCTGGTGGACCGCCAGATGGCGCAGGTGCTGGTCGTGGCGCCCGACGGCTCGCTGGTCCGCGCGCTGGGCCGCCAGGGCGATGGCCCCGGCGAGTTCAACAACCCGCACGGCTTGTTCTTCCTGCCCGACGGCCGGCTGGCCGTGGTGCAGGGTTTCCCCAGCCGCGTCACGACGCTGAAGCCGGACGGCACGCCCGGCGGCGAGATCAAGGTGGGCGGCGAGGCGGTCGAGGGCGGCTTCAACTTCATGCGCGAGCTGCGCGTGGGCGGCGGCAAGCTGGTCGGCGTGCGCGGGCGCGGCACATTCAACCAGGAGACCGGCAAGAGCACGCAGGTCTCGATCATGTCGGTCATGGATCTGGCCGGCAAGGACGAAGTCAAGCTCTTCGAACGCTCCCGCGAGAACGACCTGCGGCGCCGCGTCTTCGACGAGGCGGCCGAGTTCTCCGAGCTGAACACCTGGAACGTGTCGAAGGACGGCGTCATCTACAGCGTGCCCGAGCGCGAGGCCTGGGCCATCAACGCGCGCGGCCTGGACGGCACGGTGCGCTCGACGTTCCGGCGCCCGTTCAGCCCGTGCAAGCGCACGGCCGAGGACAAGGCCGAACTCACCGACGGCATGGTCGTCATCGTCAACGGCCGTCGGCAGGAGATCGAGAGCAAAGCGCTCGACACCGACCCGGCGATCGAGCGCATCAACGTGGCGGCCGACGGGCGCCTGTTCGTGACGAGCTGCCTGCAGTCGCGCGAGCGCCTGCCGGCCGGCGTCGCCGCCCGCTACGACGTGGTGACTCCCGAAGGCAAGTTCGTCGAGGAACTCTCGCTGCGCGTCCCGGGCTTCGACAACCAGCAGGACGTCGTGCTGTTCCTGGACGGGAAGACGTTCCTGGTCGTGCGCAACTTCGACCAGGCGCGCGAGGCGGCGAGGGCCGGGCTGGGAGGCGGCAGCGGCGACGCGAAGAGGGAACCGGCGGCCGACGCGGAGCCGCTCGAGGTGGTGTGCTACCGGCTGCCCTGATTCCGGGGCGGCCAGGTTTGGCTGTCGCGCCGTCTCGGGAATCCGTTGAATCCAGGGGTTCGGTTGGCGTATGATCATGACGTCTCCGCTCGCCCACAGGGGAGGCTACCATGATCCGTCAACTTTT
>VGXH01000627.1 GCA_016873405.1 bacterium | reverse complement strand
TCGTCGTGTTCGAGGGCCTTGGCGGCGGCGCCTTCGGGCCCTGGCTCACGCTGGCGACCTCGGGCTCCCCGTCGGCGCTGGTCGTGGCCGACCTCGACGGCGGCGGCGCTCCCGACATCGCGGTCCTGTGCTCGGACGGCTGGCTGGACCGGTTCCTCAACGTCGGCGCCGGCGCGTTCACTCCGAGCGCCGCCGTACCGACGAACTACGGAGGCAACGATCTCGTCGTCGCGCACTTTGACGGCGACGGCGTGCTCGACGCGGCGGTGCGGACTTATGCCAACGTGGTCGCGGTCCATGCGGGCGGGCCGGGCGGCGCGTTCGGTCCGGCGCGCGGGTACGGGACCGTGGCCGGCGGCAGCGCGCTGCTCGTGGAGGACTTCGACGGCGACGCGAACCTTGACCTGCTGGTGGCGGGCTGGGGCCATCCCGAGTTGAACCTGCTGCGCAACTCGCAGGGCGGCGGCTCGTCCGCCGTCGGAGATGGTCCGCTGTTCGCCACCGGCGTGCTGGACATGGGCCACGCGGCGCCGAACCCGGCCAGCGGCGGCACGCAGTTGGAATTCCGGCTGGGCGCGGCGCAGCGCGTGGCCGTGGACGTGTTCGACCTGCGCGGGCGCCTCGTCCGCAGCCTGCTTGCCGGTCGCGACCTGGGCGAGGGCAGCCACGTGCTGCACTGGGACCTGACCGACCGCGACGGCGCGCGCGTGCCGAGCGGCGTCTACCTGGCGCGGGTGCGCGCGGGGGACGCGGCGGCGACGCGGAAGGTGTTCGTCACGCGCTGACGCGAGGGCGGGCCGGCGATTCGCAGACACACACGGGGGCCGGCCCGCGGGGGCGGGCCCCCGCGTCTCATCCGGAAGGTGGCCATGACTGCCAAGGTCGTTCCCGTCTACCTGGAGATCGCGCCGAAGCGGACCTTCGCCTGCGCGGTGGACTGGCCGGGCTGGGCGCGGCACGGGCGCACCGAGGCCGAGGCGCTGGCTTCGCTGCTGGCGTACGGGCCGCGCTACGCGCAGGCATTGAAGGGCGCGCGGCTGGGGTTCACGGCGCCGGTTGCGCCGGCGCAACTCGTGGTGGTCGAGCGGCTGACCGGCAACGCGACGACGGAGTTCGGCGCGCCGGCGGTGGCGCCGTCCTGTGACGCGGAGCGCGCCTGCGACGCGGCGACGCTGAAGCGGCTCGAGGCGATCCTCCGTTGCTGCTGGCGCGCGTTCGACGCGGCGGTGGCGGCGGCCGATGGCGTCGAACTGACGAAGGGGCCGCGCGGCGGCGGGCGCACCTTGGCGCAGATCGTGACGCACGTCGTGGAGTCCGACGCCAACTACCTGGGCGCGCTGGGGTGGAAGGCGCCGAAGGTCGGCGAGCCGGCGGCGATGCGCGAGGCGATCGTGGCGGCGTTGCGGGCGTCGGCCGCTGGGGAGATCCCTGAGACGGGTCCTCGCGGGGGGCGGCGCTGGACGGCGCGGTGCGGGGCGCGGCGGATCGCCTGGCATGTCTTGGCGCATGCTTGGGAGATCGGGCGGAGGGCGAGCGCGGTTTGACCGGCGATGAGATGCGGGATCCATCAGTTCCTCGCATTGCCGGCGCGTCCGTGGATTCCTGAGCCCGGCCTGCAACCCTCTTCCGCCTCGGTGCGTCACTTTCCCTGCCGCCTGCGCGACGCCGCGCCGGCGCGCCCTGCCTTCCACCCCGACTTGCGGCCCACCCGGACCGCCGGAGGCGAAGATGTTCCATTCGAACAGGTTGGCGCTCGCGTTGGCCGTGACCGCGGCGCTGGTCGCCATTCCCGCGGCCGGCCAGGCGGGCCGTGACCAGGGGAACCTGGTGAGCGCGGCCTGGCTGCGCGACCACCTCGG
>VGXH01000626.1 GCA_016873405.1 bacterium | reverse complement strand
AAGCGTTCCATGGCGAAGGCCTTGACCACGCGGATGCCGTAGACGGTCTCCTGCAGCGTGGCGGTCAGGTCGGCCAGCTGTTCCTGCTGGCGGTGCGACAGGCGGCGCAGCTTGCGGCTGATGGCCAGGATCACCGCCAGCGAGGCCGGCAGCAGCACGAACGCCATCAGCGTCATCTGCCAGGAGATGATCAGCGCCACGGCCAGGAACATGAGGATGTAGATGGGCTCCTTGACCAGCTTCATGAAGCTGGCGCCCACGCACTGCTGCGCGACCAGGACATCGTTGGTGGCGCGGCTGATCAGCTCGCCGGCCTTGTGGCGGTGGTAGAAGGCGAGCGGCAGCGAGGTGTAGCGCGCGTAGAGGCGGTTGCGCAGGTCGCGGATCACGGCGTGGCCCACGTAGGCCATCAGCGTTTCCTGCGCGTAGCAGGCGATGTTCTTCAGCAGCGTGAAGAAGAAGAAGGTCAGGCAGATGCGCAGCAGGGCTTCCTGCTTGGTGCCCTTGAGCAGCGTCTCGGACGCCCAGGTCTTGAAGGCCAGCTTCAGTCCATCGACCCAGCCCAGATGGTCGCGCAGCAGGTCCGCGCCCGCGGCCGGGACCGGCGAGGTGACGACCGCCGCCTCGTCCCCCTTGAGGAACAGCGTCTCGAGGAACGGCGAGAGCATCGCCGTGGAGAAGACGCTGGCCGCCGCGAAGACAAACATGGCCGCCACGGCGAGCACCAGCTGCCCGGTGTAGGGGCGGACCATGCGGAGCATGCGCAGGTAGGTCTTCACGCGGGGAATGTCGCCGGGGGCGCCGGTCGCGGTCAAGCGTGGCCTGCGCGGACGGGGCTCAAGGCCGGTCGAATCCGGACGATCAGATCCGGCCAGCGTCCGGAACGCCGCCGAAGGAGTGCGTCCATGTCCGTCAAGTTGTTGCTGGGCATCGCCATGGGAACCCTGGTGATGCTGCTGCTGGGGTCGATCGGCTTCACCACGAGCACCCTCGACGGCCAGAAGGCCGACGGCCTGCGGATCAACCTGGCCGGCCGCCAGCGCATGCTCAGCCAGAAGATGGCCAAGGAGGCGCTGGTGCTGCAGCAGACCCCCGCGGGACCCGCCCGCGAGGAGGCGCGCACGCGGCTGGCCGGCACCGTGGGCCTGTTCGACCGCACGCTGGCCGCCCTGCATCACGGCGGCGTGACGCAGGACGGAGCGGGCAAGGACGTGACCCTGCCGCCGGCGAAGGATCGGAAGGTGACCGCCGCCCTGGACGAGGGGCTCCAGCTGTGGACCGAGATCAAGCGGCCGCTCGACCAGACGCTGGCCGCCGGCGCGGACCCGGGCGCCGGTACCGGGGCGCTGACCCAGAAAAACCTCGACCTCATGAAGAAGATGGACGCGGCCACGACCGCCTTCCAGGTCTCGAGCGACGCGCGGCGGGCAGGATTGACCCGTCTGCAGGCCGCCACGGTGGTGGTGGCGTTGTTGGTGGCCGGCGGGATCTTCCTGCTGGTGCATCGTCAACTGGTCATGCCGCTGGTGCACACGGCCGGCTACTCGCGGCGCGTGGCCGACGGCGACCTGGCCGAGCGCCTGGCCGCCACCGGCAGCCGCGAACTGCGCGAACTGGCCGCGAGCATGAACGGGATGTCGGCCAGCCTCAGCGGCACCGTGCGCGAGATCACGCGTGGCGCCGAGGACCTCACCCACTCGGCCGAGGCGCTGCTGGATCGGGCGCGGCAGGTGTCGGGAACGGCCGGCGGCGTGGTCGAGGAACTGCACACGGTGGGCTCGGCGGTGGAGGAGGTCTCCGCCAGCATGCGCGCGGTCGCCGGGAACACCGACGGCATCGACGGCGCCATCAGCACCATCGCCGCG
>VGXH01000625.1 GCA_016873405.1 bacterium | reverse complement strand
GAGGAGCTGACCCTCAAGGAGATCGGCGAGATCCTCGACGTGACCGAGAGCCGCGTCTGCCAGATCCACACGCGGGCGATCCTGCGCCTGAAGGGCAAGATCGACCGCCACGAAGGCAAGACGTCGATCGGCCAGATCACGCGCCGGATCCGGGAGCGTCAGGAGCAGGTCGACCAGGCCGACGACGAGGCGCCGCTGCCGCTCGCCGGCAGGGCCGCGCGCCCGGAGTTCGAGCCGGTGAACGTGATGGCCTGCCTGTCGCTGTTCCAGCTCGCCTCCTGCCTCGAGTGGCTGGCCCGCAGCGGCAACTGGCCGACCTAGCGGCGACCGGCCTCTGGCCGGCGCTGGTGCGGCCGCGGAGGAGCGTCCATGCCCGGAGACGGAGTATCCCTGCCCACGACGCTGGCGCAGATGGGGAGCGTGGCGAAGACCCAGGCTCGCGCCGCGAACACGCCGCAGCCGGCCACGCCGTTCGGGGAACTGCAGGAGCAGAAGGGCGAGCTCACCGCCCGCCGGGTGCAGGAACCCGGAACGGCGCCGCCGGACCGCAGGGTGGCGGGCGATCAGGGCGGTCTGGACAAGCGCCAGCGCCGCCGCCAGCGCCGACAGACCCGAAACGGCCTGGACCAGCCCGCGGCGCCGGCAGAGGCGGAACCGGACAACCCCACGCCGCTCGGCCACCTGGTGGACCTGCGCGCCTGAACGGACCGAAGGAGGCCTGGCATGATCGAGCAGTTCGGACGGGCGGCGGGCGTCCAGGACCCCCTGTTCTGGGCGGCGGCCGCGACCGCCGCCCTGGGCGCCGCCCTCCTGGCGGCCGCCCTGGCGCTGCGCCTGCGGCGTCGGCCGCGGGGCCCGCGCTCCCGGCGGGTCCTCGTCTGGCCCCGGTTCCGCCCGCGCCGCGCCCTGCCGCTCGCCGGCGCTGCCCGGGCCGTCCCCGGCGGCTACGCGCCCGCGCAGCCGGCCCTGACCCCGCCCCCGGCGGCCGCCGCCGCCCCGGCCGCGGCCGATCTGGACCTGTTGCTGGCGCGCCTGCGTCGCGCCGGCGACCGGCTGGCGGCGCTGCAGGACGAGGCCGGCGAATCCCGCCTAAAGGCAGGCGCCGCGCGGACCGATCATTTGCACCGCAGAGGCGTCGGCTAGCCGGCGGCGCCGGCCGCGGCCTGTTTCCGGCGGCGACGCCGGTCGCCGCGGCGGCGTCCGGTCCACAGCGGTCCAGGAGCGTGCATGAGCACTGCTTTCGAAGTCGAAGGAAGCGTGGCCCAACTCGCGCCGGAGACCGCCGAACGCCTGCAGAGCATCGTGATGACCACGCGCGACCTGCCGGCGATGCCGCAGGTGGCGGCGAAGGTGCTCGAACTCGCCGCGGACCCGGGAACATCGGCCGCCCGGCTGCAGCAGGTCATCTCCGACGACCAGGCCATGACCGGCCGCATCCTCAAGATCGCCAACAGCGCCATGTACTCGTGCAGCCGCCGCATCCGGACGCTGAGCGAGGCGATCGTCATGCTGGGCTTCAATTCGATCCGCAGCCTGGTCGTCACCAGCGCCGCGCGAAACCTCTACAACACGCGCAAGTCCCGCACCGGCCTCAAGGAGCGGCTGTTGTGGGAGCACTCGATCGGCTGCGCGATCGCCTGCCGACTGCTGACGGCCGAACGCATGCCCGCCCTGGCCGAGGAGGCCTTCCTCGCGGGCCTGATGCACGACATCGGCAAGCTCGTTCTGAACCTGCGCGTGCCCGAGAAGTTCGACGAGGTCGTCCAGGTGGTCTACAACGAGGGCCGCCCGTTCCACGTCACGGAGGCCGAGCTGTTGGGCTTCGACCACACCCACGTCGGAGCCCTGCTGGTGAACAAGTGGCGGCTCC
>VGXH01000624.1 GCA_016873405.1 bacterium | reverse complement strand
TTTTGTTCTCGATCAGCCAGCCCTGGACCGCCCATTCCTGGTGGCCCTGCAAGGACCATCCCGCCGACAAAGCTCTGGTCTCGCTGGCGGCCACCGTGCCGGCGGACCTGCAGGTGGTGGGCAACGGACGCCTGGAAGCGGTGGCCGACGGTCCGCCCGGCTGGCGCCGCTACGCCTGGCGCGAGCGTTACCCGCTGCCCACAAACCTGGTCTCGGTCGCCGCCTCGCGCTACGAGTCATGGCACGAGGACTGCCGGCCCGCGCGCGCGGACCCCGTCGCCCTGGAATTCCACGCCATCGCGCGGGACCGGGCAGCCGCCGAGACGCTGACCGGACGCACCTGCGCGATGATGGACTACCTGACCGGGATCCTCGGCGAGTACCCCTTTGTCGGCGAGAAGTACGCGCAGGTGGAAGTCGTGTGGGGCGGCGCCATGGAACACACCACAGCCACGAGCATCGGCCAGTTCATGTTCACCGGCGATCGCCGGTTCGAGCAGATCGTCATGCACGAGCTGGCCCACCAGTGGTTCGGCGACAGCCTGACCCCCGCCGACTGGCCGGACATCTGGCTGAACGAGGGCTTCGCCACCTACGCCGAGGCGCTGTGGCTGGAGCACAGCGAGGGTCCAGAGGCCATGCAGGCGTTCCTGCGGCTGATCGGCCCCGGCCGCCATCCCGCCCTGTTCGCGGGTGAAGGCACGCTGGCGCGGCCGTCGCCGGTGCTGCCGAACACGCTGGTCTACGACAAGGGCGCCTGGGTGCTGCACCTGCTGCGCGGGGTGATCGGCGACGACGCCTTCTTCGCCTTCCTGCGCGACTACGCGAACGACCCGGCCCTGGTCCAGGGCAACGTCGACACGCCGGCGATGATCGCCCGCGCCGAGCGGGCCGCCGGACGCGATCTGGGCGCGTTCTTCCAGGGCTGGCTGGAGACCGACGCCGTGCCGCTGTTGAGCCTGGAGCGGCTGCCCCCGCCGCCGGGGCCCGCGCCCGGCGGGCAGGCGCGCGTGCGGCTGCGGCAGCATCAGGCCGAGCTGCTGGTCGTGCCGGTGCCCCTGCGGCTGCACACGGCCGTCGGCGAGTTGCCGGTGACCGCCGTGCTCGAGCGGGCGCAGCAGGATTTCGGTTGGGAGACGGCGGCCCCGGTGGATTCGATCACGAGCGACCCGGACCGCGTGGCGCTGGCCCGCTGGACCGACGCGCCGCCGCCGCCGCTCGCGGTCCGGGGACCCTGGCCCAACCCGGCCGGCGAGGCCGGCGCCGAGTTCGCGTTGAGCCTTCGCCTGTCTGCGGAAGTCATTGTCAAGATATACGATGCCATGGGGCGCGAGGTCGCCGCGCACGAACTCGGCGCGGTCCCGGCGACGGCGGCCGGCGAACCGGCCCCGCGTTGGCGGTGGCAGCCCCTCGGCGACCAGCGGCGGCTGCCGTCGGGGCTCTACTGGTTCGCCTTCGAGGCGGCGGGCGCAAGGGCCGTGCGGCCGGTCACGTTGCTGCGCTGAACCCGCCCTCGCGCTCAGTCCAGCGGCACCAGCGGCGCGAACTTCGGGTTCAGGTGCTTGCGCCCGTACTCGCAGAAGTCGACCGTCACCTGCAGGTTGTCGCCGGCCCCCTCCACGCGCACGACGGTGCCGGTGCCGAAGATCCCGTGCTGGACCGCCTGACCCTCGAAGTAGGGCGCCGGCTGCGTGACGTCGTCGTCCCAGGTCTCCTGGCTGTACTCGTCGTGCCCGCGCCCAGCGCCGCCGGCCGGGCGGGCCGGCTTGACGGGCCGCGGCCGATTGCTGCTGCCCCATTCGTCTGGGCTGACGCGCCGCGGCGCCGAGGAGCCCGCGCCCGCGCCGCCGGCGCCGGGGCCGCCACCCGGGG
>VGXH01000623.1 GCA_016873405.1 bacterium | reverse complement strand
CCGCGCTGAGCCTGAGCTTCCTCTACGCCATCCTCTATCTGGTCCTGGCGCGGCAGCTCATGCGCCGGCGGTTCGGCCTGCTGTTCCGGCGCCTGCCGTCGCTGGAGACGCTCGAGCGCATGAGCGTGGTCGCCGTCGAGATGGGCGTGCCGCTGCTGTTCCTGGCGCTGGCGCTGGGCCACCTCTGGATGTACGACCTGGCCGAGCGCGTGCCGCCCGAGACCGCGGCGAAGCTCACGCCGTGGGACCCGAAGATCCTGCTCTCGTGGGTCATCTTCCTGGCCTACACGGCCGGCCTGATCGGCCACCGCTTCTGGGGCTGGCGGGGCCGGAAGATGAACATCCTGGCCGTGGCCGCGTTCACGACCGTGGTCCTGGGCATGGGCGCCATCCACCATTTCTTCCCGACCTTCCATCGGTTCCCGACGCTCGACGGCGTGGTTGCGCCCGATGACTTGGAGAACGCGCTGACGCGCGCGGAATCGGCGCCGTCGTTCCCCCCGGCCGGGGAGACCCGATGAACGGCGCGACGACCCTGCACGTCCGCAGCATCAGCCACCGGACCGCGCCGACGGCCGTGCGCGAGCGCGCGCACCTGACCGAGGCGCGCGCGGTCGAGCTGATGGACGCGCTGAGCGCCGGCGGCGCCGGCGCCGGCGATGAGGGCGCCTGCGTGTCCGTCATCCCGGTCTCGACCTGCAACCGCACCGAGATCTACCTGGAGGTGCGCGAGGGGGCCGACCCGGACGCCGTCCTGCGCGCCGGGCTGGAGGCCATCGGCGCCGAGACGGAGCTGTTCTTCGGCGAGCACGCGGCGCGCCTGGACGGCCTGCGCGCCATCGCCCACCTGTACCGGCTGGCCGCCGGCATGGACAGCCTGATGCTCGGCGAACCGCAGATCACCGGCCAGCTGAAGGACGCCTACCGGCTGGCGCGGGCGCACCACGAGCCGGGCCCGGGCCTGCTGCGCGCCTTCCAGGGCGCCTTCCGCGCCGGCAAGCGCGTGCGCACGGAGACGCGCATCTCCACCGGCGCCGTGAGCGTCGCGTTTGCGGCGGTCGAACTGGCGCGCAAGTTCTTCGACCGCCTGGGCAAGCACCGGGCGCTGCTGGTGGGCGCCGGCGAGACGGGCGCGCTGGCGGCGCGGCACTTCCTGCAGCACGACATCGGGCACCTGACGGTGGTCAACCGCAGCTGGGAGCGCGCCGAGGCGCTGGCCGCCACGCTGCGCGACGAGCAGTCGCGCCAGCTGGCCGAGTCCGCCCTCGACATCGAGGGCGAGGCGCCGGGCCATGCCGCGCCGGCCGCGCAGGCCGGCCGCATCGTCGCCAGGCCCTGGGGCGAACTGGGCGCGGCGATCGCGCAGGCCGACGTCGTGCTCAGCACGACGGGCGCCACCGAGCCGGTCATCGTGCCGGCGATGGTCCAGGCCGCCGTGCGCGGACGCCACGGCCTGCCGCTGTTCATGCTCGATATCGCCGTGCCGCGGGACATCCACCCCGATGTGGCGCGCATCGCCAACGTGTTCGTGTTCGGGCTGGAGGACCTCGACGAGATCGTCCAGGCCAACCTGGCCGCGCGGCGCGCGCAGATCCCCCATGCCGAGCGGCTGATCGAGGAGGAGCTCGAGGAATTCCGCCGGTGGCTCGACGACATCGACCTGCGGCCGTCCGTGGCCGAGTTCCGCGCCTACCTCGAGGACCTGAAGGACAAGCAGGTCGGGTTCGTGCGCAAGAAGCACTCGCCCGAGATGGCCGCCGAGGTCGACAAGAGCCTGCAGCAGTTCATCAAGAAGGTCCTCGGGCGCTCGATGTCCACCCTGCGCGCGGCCGAAACGCCCGAGGAGCGGCGGCGCCACCTCGAGTCGCTGCGCGCCCC
>VGXH01000622.1 GCA_016873405.1 bacterium | reverse complement strand
GAACGGGCCGGCGCGGACCACGCCGCTGACCATCACAACGGCGCTGGACCGCGCGACGGTCCGGCTGCTGGCGTCGCAGGCAGCCCAGGAGGGCTTCACCGCCCTGCGGCTGGATTGGGTCGACCTCTCGCCGTCGGGCGAAACCCAAGTGCACCTGCGCTTCGAGCTGATCGGGGCGTTCCTGGCCGAGTACAGCCAGTCGGCCGCCACCGGCGGCGAACCGTACTACAACCTGTCGTTCTCCTACGCGACGATCATGATCCAGGACTTCGTCGAGGGCACGGTAGCCGTTTACGACTGGAATCCCTTCCCCTCAGCGGCGCCCCAGACCGTGGCGAAGGGCCTGCTGCTGTCCCCGACGCCGAACCCCACGCAGGGGCCGGCGGAGTTCCGCTTCTCCCTGCCGGCCGACAGCAACGCCGTGCTCGCGCTCTACGACCTGCGCGGCCACCGCGTGCGCGACCTGCACAACGGCTTCACGCCCGCCGGCGGCGCCACCGTGGCCTGGGACGGCACCGACAACGGCGGCCGTCGCGTGGCCCAGGGCGTCTACGTGGCGCGCCTGACCTCGCCGGGCCTCGAGGTGACCGAGCGCCTCACAGTGCTGCGCTAGCTGCTCTGGGACATCTTCCAGTCGCCGCCAGCCGTCACAAGCAGGAGCGGCGGGCAATCCGCAGGGCCGAAGGCCCGAGGACAGTCCGCCGCTCCTGCTTGTGACGGCTGGCGACGCCTAGAAGATGCTCCAGAGCATCTGGTTGGTCACCTCATGGTGGAACATGATCTCCGAGCGCTTGATCACGTTGCCCATCTCGCGCGGGCAGCGGTGCGCCACCATCTCCTTCAGTTCGCTGTACTTCAGGTGCGACACCTCGCCCATCATCTCGCGCACCCAGGCGCTGCGGCGGTGGGAGCCGATGGCCTCGTAGATGTTGCCCGGCAGGATCCGCTTGCGGATCCGCTTGGGCGCCGGCGCGTCGGCGTCCGGCTCGGGGCCCTCGAAACCCGTGCGGGTCAGCGCGTAGATCACCATGTACGGGTTCGAGTCCGGGCCCACCGAGCGCACCTCGATCCGCTGCCCGCCCTTGCCCGCCAGCGGGATGCGGATCATGCTGCTGCGGTCCGTCGCGCTGGACGTGATCTCGTTCGGCGCCTCGAAATGCGGGTCCAGCCGCCGGTACGCGTTGACGCTGGCGTTGAGGACCAGGCACAGGTCCTCGGCGCTGTGCAGGATGCGGCGGATGAACTGGTTGCCGAGCGCCGACATGTTGTCCTTGCCCTTGCCGTCCCAGAACAGGTTCTCGCCGTCGCGGGCCACGCTCATGTTCGTGTGCATGCCGCTGCCGTTGATGCCGGTGATCGGCTTGGGCAGGAAGCTGGCCGTCATGCCCATCGACTGCGCCACCTGCCGGCACAGCAGCTTGTAGAGCTGGATGCGGTCGGCGGCGATCAGCGCCGGCGCGTACTTGTAGTTCATCTCGAACTGCGACGGGCCCACCTCGGGGTGGTCCTTCTCGTTCTCGAAGCCCATCGCGCGCTGGACCTCGGCCGCGGCGTCGATGAACTGGCGCAGCGGGTCCTGCGGCAGGCTGTTGTAGTAGCCGCCGGTGGAGATCAGCTCGAACTTCCCGCGCTCGAAGTAGCCGCGCTCGGCGTCGCGGTGCGCGAACAGGAAGCCCTCGATCTCGGCCGAGACGTTCACCACGGTCCGGTCGCGCTTGTACAATTCCTCGGTGTAACGGAGCAGGCGGCTGCGGAAGTCCGCCTCGTACGGCGTGCCGTCCTGGTCCTGCACCTGGCCGAAGACCAGCACCTTGCCGGGGCCGAAGACGTCGGCCGGCATCCAGTAGAAGGAGCGCCAGTCGATGCCCAGGCGCAGATCCCC
>VGXH01000621.1 GCA_016873405.1 bacterium | reverse complement strand
CCCCAGCCGCGGCCGAACTGCAGGCGATGACCGCGCGCCACGAGGCGATGACCTGCGACTACCACCTGGCCCGGGTGCTGGCGCGTGCCGGCGACGCCGGCGGCCCGCAAGGCGCGGGCGCCGGCGCCCTGGACGCCGCCTGGCGCAGCGCCCTGCGGGCGCAGCAGGCCAGCCAGGACCTGGGGGTGCCGGGGCTGGCCGGCGAGATCGCCGCCCTGGTGGCCGAACTGTCGCGCGCCCGCCTCCGCGGCGACACCGAGCAGCCGCTCTGGCGGACGTTCTCGGCGCGGAAGGCCCCTGCCACGCGCGTGGTGGCCGTCTCGCCGGCGCTGCAGCAGGCGGTGCGCCGCTGCGACGGCTTCGCCCGGCACACCGGCCCGGTGCTTCTGCTGGGCGAGGAGGGCTCCGGCCGCACGGCGCTGGCCCGGCGGCTTCACGAGAACGGCCCGCGCGGCGCCGGTCCCTTCCTGCGCGTGGACTGCGCCGGCGGCGACGCCTCCACGCTGGGCTGGGAACTGGAAGGCTCCGGCGGCGACGGGACCGACGGACTGCTCGCCCGGGCCGCGGGCGGCACGCTGCTTCTGGCGGGCATCGAGGCCCTGCCGCCCTGCCTGCAGGCAGAGGTCCTGCGGCTCGCGCGCGATGGACGCTGGCGCCGTCGGCAGGGCGGCGGCGAGATCGGGTGCGACGTCCGCCTGATGGCCACCGCCGGCGACGGCCTGGCCGCATTGGCGGAGGCCGGGCGCTTCCGTCCCGATCTCTACTTCCGCCTGCGCCTGATGAGCGTGCGCGTGGCGCCCCTGCGAGAGCGGCGCCAGGACATCCTGCCGCTGCTGGATCACTTCCTGACGCGGCTGGAGGGATCGACGCTGAACGCGCGCTCGTTGTTCGACGTGCCCGCCCTGGCGCAACTGGGTGAGCATGCGTGGCCGGGCAACGTGGCCGAGTTGGAGACGGTTGCCCAGCAGGCCTGGCTGTGCCGCCGACAGGGCCTGCCGGTGACCATGCGCCTCGAGGCGGCCGGAGGCGGGCTGGTGGTCGCGGCGCCGGCCGCGCAGGAGGGATCGCGCGCGGCGCGCCTGACCGGCGCCGCGCTGCAGTCGCTGATCGCGCGGACGGGCGGCAACAAGGCGCGGGCGGCGCGACAGCTGGGCGTGTCGCGGATGACGCTGTACCGCTGGCTGCGGCAGGCGGATCCGACGACGCGCTGAGCGGCGCTGCCCGGGGCAGCCGCCGCGACGGCCGAACACGCGCAAGGGGTCCGGCCGGACGGCCGGACCCCTTGCCGTCACCCGGCAGTCCGCCGCGCGCTCAACGGAATCGTGCCTTCACCGAACCGAAGCTCTCGTTCTCGGTCGCCACGGCGCAGTCGCTCCTGAATTCGAAGACGTAGTTGCCGCAGGCGTTGTTGCCCCAGCTGTCGACGACCAGATAGACGATCTGCAGAGCCGAGGTCGAATTCGCGTACGAGATCGTCTCGCTGCCGCCGGCCAGCGTGGCGTCGGCGTACTCGAGGCACCCGAAGGCGCCGCCGGGAGCCCGGCAACCGTCCAGCAGCCACAGAACGCCGTCGCCACCGGCGTATCTCACGTCGGCGGAGAAGAAGCAGCCGGCCGGCACCTCGATCTCGTAGTAGTGCTCCAGGCCGTTGGCCGTGTACTGGCCGCAGGGGAGCAGGGAAATGGTGTTGGCGCCGTCGCACGTGTTGCGCTCGAAGCGCGTGCCGGTGCCCTGGTAGACGGCGGCGCAGAAGTCCACCGGATCGGGCGGCGGCGGCGGGCTGTAGGTGCCGATGCGCACCGCGTCGAAGTAGTGGTCGGCGCCGTTCTGGCCGGCGTAACGGAACGTGAACACGGGCGTGGTGCCTTCCCAGCCCGCCAGATTTT
>VGXH01000620.1 GCA_016873405.1 bacterium | reverse complement strand
CGCCGTGGCAGGCGTCGCGGACGGCGTCGCGGTGGCGCCGAGGCGAGGGGCGCCTCCTGATCGCGGACTCGCTCTTCTGCGACGTGCGCACCGCGGTCGGGCACCCGCTGTGCGAGTACTATGCCGCCGGGCTGGCGCAGTTCCTGCGCCTGGCCGGGGCTGACCCGGCCGTGCGGGTGGATGCCTGCCGCGCCGTCGAGGGCACGCGCTGCGAGGTGGTTGTGCCGAAGCCGGCACGCGAGGGCGTCAGCGTGTCGGCCATCCCCGTGCTCGTGCTGCTGGGCCTTGCGCTGGGCGCGGCGGTCCCGGCCCGTGCGGCCGACCCGCAACAAGGACCGCCAAGGGTACTCGTGTTCCCCTTCGAGAACGCGAGCCGCGATGCGCAACTCACCTGGCTGGGCGAAGGCGCCGCTCTGCTGCTGTCCGATCGCCTCCGGGACGCCGGCGCCGATGCCCTGACGCGCGACGAACGCCTCCAGCTGTTCGAGCGCCTGCAGGTCCCGCCGCTGACCAGCCTGAGCCGCGCGACCGTGTTGCGGCTCGGACACCTGGTCGGGGCCCAGGAGTTGATCACCGGTGAGGTGATGCGGGACGGCGATGACGTCGTCATCCGAGCCAGACGGATCCTGCTCGACACCGGGGTCATGGAACCTGACGTCAGCGAGCGGGCGCCCGCAGCCGGCCTGCTGCCGGCGTTCGACCGCCTCTCGAGGCGCGTGCACCCGCTCGCAGCGGACACGCCGGCACCGTCCTCAGCCAGCCGGCCTCCGCTCGCGGCGTTCGAACGGTACGTCCGCGGATTGCTGGCCGCCACGCCTCAGACCCAGGCCTCGTTGCTGGAGGAGGCGGTGGCGGCCTTTCCAGCGCTCGACGCCGCGCGTGTGGCGCTGTGGGAGGTCCGGACGGCAGCGGGAGACCACAAGGCGGCCGTGGCTGCCGCCCGGGCCGTGCCGGAGGGGTCTCCGCTGTTTGCCGATGCCCAGTTCCGGATGGGCCTGTCGTACCTGCACCTGGAGCGAGGTGCCGACGCCGTGGTCGTCTGGAAGGCCCTGCACGAGCGGGCGCCGGCGCCCGGTTCGTTGAACAACATCGGCGTGGCCGTCATGGCGGACCCCGCCTTGGCGCCGAAAGTGGGGCGGGCCAGCTGGTTCTTCAGCCAGGCTCGGTCCATGGACGATCGCGATGCCGACTACGTGTTCAACCTGGGCTACGCCTACTGGCTCGACGGCGATCCGTCCGGTGCGGTGTACTGGTTGAAGGAATGCGTCCGTCTGGCGCCGGCCGATAGCGCCGCCCACGCCGTGTTGGCCCAGGCGCTGCAGGCGGCCGGGCAGCCCGGCGAGGCGGCCCGAGAGCTGTCGCTGGCGCAGCGCCTGTCGTCCGCCTACGACGGCGTCGACATGCGGCCTGGCGCGCCAGTGCCGCGCGGGTTGGCCCGCCTGAAGAACAGCCGAGATCCCCGCCATGCCCGCCGGGTTGACGCGGTCGTGGAGGGCGCACCACAGGATCAGCAGGAGCTGGCGGCCTTCTATCTGGAACGCGGCCGCCGTCTCGCGGATCGGGAACTGGATCTCGCCGCGGAAGCCGAACTGACGCGGGGGGTGTACTTCGCGCCCTACGATGCCGAGGCGCATCTGCTCCTCGGGCGCATCTATCTGCGATCGGGCCGGCTGCAGCACGCGATCGATGCCGTGAAGGTTTCACTGTGGAGCGAGGAGAGTGCCGCCGCCCACCTCGTGCTGGCCGAGGCGTACCTCGAACTGCGCAATACGCCCGCCGCCCGGGCTGAAGCCGAACGGGCACTGGCCCTGGACCCGCGTTCGGTCCACGCAGCCAAGCTGATCGAGCGACTGCCGAAGTAGGGGCGTATAATCCCAACAGGCCCTTTCCCC
>VGXH01000619.1 GCA_016873405.1 bacterium | reverse complement strand
GGCGCTGCACCTGCTCGAGATGGCCACCGCGCTGGTGCACTTCTACGAGCGGCACGAGAACGACATCCGTCACGAACCGGCGCGGCAGGCCATCTCGGCGGTGGTCCCCAAGGACCACGTCCTGGACTTGGCCGTGAACGTATGTCTGCGCCACGCATACCTTTACGTCGAGGCTGCCTCCGCGACGGCGCACCAGATCCTGCGCTCCTTCGTGCGCCAGGCCAGCTCCGCGCTGTCCTTGCCGGCGGGCATCACCCTGCACGCCCGGCCGCTGGCGCGGATCGTCCAGGTCGCGCGCCACTACGGCACGCCCCTGGAGATCGCGTTCGACGGCGAGGTCTGCTCGGCCAGCTCGCTGATGGCCCTGATCCTCGTCGGCGGGCGGCACCCGCGGCCGAAGGAGATCCGCGTGACGGGCGATGCGCGTGCGCTGCGCGACCTGGAGCTGCTGTTCCAGGCGGGCCTGGGCGAGGGCGGGCGGGCGCTGCCCGCCGAGCTGGACTACCTGCGGACCAGCGCCTGACCCGCCGTTGTTTCACGTGAAACATCGGCGGGTGCGGATTGAACGCGCCCCTGCCAGCCCCTAACGTCGGCTCCGACGGCCCCGGCGGGCCGGCAAGGAGGGTTGGCGGATGGAACGACGACTGGGCAGGGGGCTCGACAGCCTCATTCCGCGCGGCACCACGGGGCCTGGGAGGCAGGTGCTCGACGTTCCGGTCGAAGCCGTCGTCGCCAACCCGGACCAGCCACGCAAGTCATTCAATGAAGCGGGGTTGGAGACGCTGTCGGCCTCCATTCGGCTGCACGGCGTGGTGCAGCCGATCGTCGTCCAGGCGCTGGCCGGCGGCGGCTACCAGCTTGTTGCCGGGGAGCGCAGGCTGCGGGCCTCGCGGCTGGCGGGGCGTGCGACGGTACCCGCCCTCGTGATCGACGCCGGCAGCGGCACCAAGTCGCTGGAGCTGGCGCTGATCGAGAACCTGCAGCGCGAGAACCTGGGTCCGCTGGAAGAGGCCGCCGCCTTCGAGGCGCTCCTCGCGCGCGCGTCGCTGACGCACCAGGAGGTCGCGGACCGCGTGGGCAAGAGCCGCGCCGCGATCACGAACACGCTGCGCCTGCTGGAGCTCCCGGACGGGGTGAAGGGGCTCGTGAACAGCGGCGTCCTGAGCGCGGGCCAGGCGCGGGCCCTGCTGGCCGCGCCGAGCGACCTCGAGCGGGAGCGGCTGGCCGTGCAGGCCGTCCGGAACCACTGGACCGTGCGGGAGATCGAAGCTCGGGCCGGCGCCGCCGCCGGGCCCGGCAAGCGCGGGCTGGCCCGGCGCACGCCGCTGAAGAACGCATACCATTACGAGGAACAACTACAGATTTTGTATGGCACTCGCGTGCACATTCGCGAGAAGAACGGCCGTGGGGAGCTGGCGCTGGAGTTCTACACGGCCGCCGACCGGGACCGGCTCGTGCACCGACTGCTCACGGGCGGCGCCGCCGCCGACGAGCAGGAGGTCGCGCAGGAACGCCCGCGACACGGAACGCCGCGGGCGTGAGCGTCAGCCGGGCGCTGCGAAGCTGTCGAGCGCGGCGAGCAGGTTGCTGAGCAGGCTGGACGCGGGGTGGTCCGGGAAGCGCTCGAGCGCCTGGCGCGCCACCACGCGGGCCTGCTCGAAGTTGGCCGGCCCGCCCTCGTCGTAGAGCGCCGTGGCGAGCTGGACCGCGACCCAGGGCTCGGCGGTCGTGTCCTTGGAGTTGAGGGCGGCCTTGCGCAAGGCCTCGATGTTGCCGCCCTTGCCGGCCGCAACAGCCAGTGCGTTCCAGCCAGCCTCGTCGGCGGCATGGCGCTGCTGCAGCACGACCAGTCCGATGACCGCCAGCACGGCGATCACGATGACAACTTGGGG
>VGXH01000618.1 GCA_016873405.1 bacterium | reverse complement strand
GTTTACTCCGCGTACGGCTCGCCGATCTCGCCCAGCAGCTTCCGCTCCTCCAGCTCGCAGCCGATGAGGGTGTAGACCAGGAACACGCCCCGCCAGGCCAGGTTGACGTCCGTCCAGGGCAGCACGAACACCAGGAGCAGCAGCGTGCCGGCGTACCAGGGATGGCGGATCACGCCGAGGATGCCTTCGGCGCGGAAGGGCGGATCGGCGGGCTCGCGCCCCGCCGCGCAGTCCCTCATCTGGGACAGGCCCAGGAAGTAGCGGTTGTCGTGGGCGCGGGCGCCGGCGAAGAAGAGGATGGCCGCCTCGGCCAGCCCCAGCCAGCGGGCCAGGGCCCAGGGGCCGGTCCAGTCCCACAGCAGGCGCTCCGGCAGCGATCGCAGCCAGACGAGCAGCACGGCCAGCGTGGCCGCGCTGAACAGCACATAGAGCGCGCGGCTGAACGCGTGCCAGCGCGGGAACAGGCGCCGCACCAGGTCGCGCCAGCGGTGCGTGACCAGCAGGCTGTGCAGCAGGCACCACAGCGCCGTCCAGAGGATCACCGCGCCCAGTGGCGCCGCCTGGCTCACGCCGGTCTCACTTGACGCCGGCCCGCACCATGTTCTCGACGCCGCCCGCCAGGACGATCCGCTGCACCGGCGTGCCCAGCGGCAGGAACCGGAACGCCTGCCCCCGCCAGCGGATCGTCGAGCCGGCCACGTCCAGGCTCACGGGCTCGTCGTCGACGATGGTCTTGCGGTCGCCGCCCCCGGCGTGGCGCTCGCGCAGCGCCCGCGCGAAGTCCGGGCACTCCACGCAGAGGAACCCGTTGTTGATCGCGTTGCGCAGGTACGTCTGCGAGTAGCTGCCGGCGATCACCAGCTTCACGCCGGCGGCCATCAGCGCCGTGGCGGCCTGTTCGCGACTGCTGCCGGTGCCGAAGTTGAAGCCGGCGCAGACGACGTCGCCCTCGCGCACCAGACCGGCGAACTGCGGGTCGTAGTTCTCCATGACGACGGCGGCCATCTGCCGCGGCGTCATGTCCTCGCGGTAGGTGTAGTCCTTCCCGTAGATGCCGTCGGTGTTGAGGTTGTCCGCCGGGAGGTAGAGCAGCCGGCCCTCGATCACGGCCGGAAAGCCGGGCAGCACGTCGACGGCGGGTCCGTCGCCGCCGGCGCCAGCCGCCACGCGGAATTCGCGCGCGGGCGCGCCGCCCTCCAGCGCCAGGCCCTCCGGACCGGCGATATGGCCGGCCAGCGCGCTGGCCGCGACCACGGCGGGGCTGGCCAGGTAGGCCTTCGCGCCCCGGCTGCCCATGCGCCCCTTGAAGTTGCGGTTGGTGGCCGAGATGCCGACCTCGCCGTCCTCGAGCAGGCCCGTGCCCAGCCCGATGCAGGGCCCGCAGCCCGATGGCAGGGCGATGGCGCCGGCGTCCAGCAGCGCCTGCCAGGCGCCGGTCGCCTGCGCCTCGGCCTCGACCAGCGCGCTGGCGGCCGACACGTACAGCTTCACGTGCGGCGCCACTTCCTTCCCCTTGACGACGGCGGCCGCTTCCTCGAGATCGCTCAGCCGGGCGTTCGTGCAGCTGAGCAGGTAGGCCTTGTCCACGCGGAGGCGCCGCGGCGCCAGCTCCGCCAGCGACGCCATCACCTGGACCGTGTCGGGGCCGCTCAGGTGCGGCGTGACGCGCGAGAGGTCCAGCGTGATCTCGCCGGCGTAGACGGCGTCGGGATCCGAACCCGGCGGCGTCGCGCGCCAGCCGGCGATGTCGGCTTCGGTGACGCGGTCGATGATCCCGCACGAGGCCAGCCAGGCGCGGCGGCCTTCCATGAACCGCAGCGTGACCTCGTCGACGGGGAACCAGCCGGCCAGCGCGCCCCACTCGGTGGTCATGTTGGCGATGGTCAGGAGCCAC
>VGXH01000617.1 GCA_016873405.1 bacterium | reverse complement strand
CTGAAGAACTACGACCTGGCCTACAAGGCCTATCGCCGCGCCGTCGAGCTGAAGCCCGCCGACTGGACCGAGCAGGCGGACGCCGCGCTGGCCTACAACTACCGCTTGCGCCTGGGCCAGGCCAAGATCGACTGGGACCTGAAGTACTACGAGCAGGCCGAGGGCCACATGCGCCTGGCCTACGCCGCGCTCCCGGATTCGCTGACGCCGATCAAGAGCATCGCCCGCATGAAGATCCAGATGGCCGAATCCGGCGAGTACGATGCGCAGAAGAGCGAACTGCTGGGCGAGGCGCTCGAACTGCTCGACCAGGTGCTGGCGGCGCACCCGACCGCCTTCGAGCTGCAGCTCGACAAGGCGTACGTGCTGGCCACGCTCGGCAGGACGGAGGACGCCAAGAAGATCTACGACGATCTGCTGGCGGCCCACGGCGAGGAAACGGACCTGCTGCTGCGGGTGGCCAGCCTGGCCGTCGAGCAGCAGGACTACGCGCGCGCGGCCGATTTCTACGTGAAGATCGTGGGGCTGTTCGAGAAGGACACCGACGCTTCCAACGACGGCGACAACGTCGCCATGCTGGTCAGCGCCGGCACCTGGTACGCGCGCACCGGACATCGCCGCTTCGACGACGCCATCGCGGTGCTCGACCGCGCGGCCAATCTCGAGACGTTCCCGACCGAAGGCACCATGCTGGCCCGCCTGCGCACCTACTACAACTACGGCAAGCATCTCAAGGATCAGGCGGCGGCCGAAGCCGATCCCGTGCGCAAGCAGGAGCTGACCGACAAGTCGAACGAGATGTTCCGCCGCGCCATCGAGATCGGCGGCGCCATGACGAACCAGTTCGTGGCCAACGCCCAGGGCTTCCTGTACCTGAGCATGGCGCAGCTCGAGATGGGCGACTACACGGCCTCCGAGACCAACTTCAAGACGTACGAGCAGCTCCTGTCCGGGAGCTCGCCTCAGCAGTAGATGGCGCTGCGGCGCCCGGTCCCCGGGACCGGGCGCCGGCCCGCGCGAACGAACGGAACTCGCATTCAGGCCCGGATCGTGCTAGGCTGGAGGGGCTGAACCGCACTTCCGCCTGAACGGGCCCCTGGCCCGCATCCTGGAACCCAGAGGACCCTTCACGCCCGAAGCCGGGGCCGGACCCGCGCGCCGACAGGCTCGCCGGGTCCGCGGCCGAACCAGGCGCCGCTCCGTCCCCGCTTCCCCAACGACACGGGCCGCCCGGCCCGAGGAGAGACATGGATATCAAGGAACTGCAGGAAATGAACATCCACGAGCTCGTGGAAGTGGCCCGCGGCATGAACATCGAGGCGCTCAGCACGCTGCGCAAGAGCGAGCTGATCTTCAAGATCCTCGAGGGACAGACCGAGAAGAACGGCCTGATCTACGCCGAGGGCGTCCTGCAGGTGCTGGCCGAAGGCTACGGATTCCTGCGTTCGGCGAAGTACAATTACCTGCCGGGGCCGGACGATATCTACCTCTCGCCGTCGCAGATCAAGAAGTTCGACCTCAAGACCGGCGACACCATCAGCGGCCAGGTGCGGCCGCCGAAGGACAACGAGCGCTACTTCGCCCTGCTCAAGGTCGAGTCGGTCAACTACAGCGAGCCGGACAAGGCCAAGAAGGTCACGCTGTTCGACAACCTGACGCCGCTCTACCCGGAGCAGCTGCTCAACCTCGAGCACGACCCCAAGAACATGACCACGCGCCTGATCAACCTGATGGCGCCGATCGGCAAGGGCCAGCGCGGCCTGATCGTCTCGCCGCCGCGCGCCGGCAAGACCGTCATCCTGCAGAAGATCGCCAACGCGATCACGACCAACCACCCCGAGTGCCACCTCATCGTGCTCTTGATCGACGAGCGGCCCGAGGAGGTCACGGACATGGCC
>VGXH01000616.1 GCA_016873405.1 bacterium | reverse complement strand
CTGCACACGCCGATCGCGATGGAAGAGGGCCTGCGCTTCGCCATCCGCGAGGGCGGTCGTACGGTGGGCGCCGGCGTGGTGGCGAAGATCCACGCCTAGTCGCGTCCTGAAACACGTGTCCATGGCCGCCGGCCAGGGAGCAGGGTCCCATGCGTGACATCATCACCCTCGCCTGCACCGAGTGCAAGTCGAGGAACTACACGACGAAGAAGAACAAGCGGCTCCATCCGGACCGGGTGCAGTTCAAGAAGTTCTGCCCCAAGTGCAACAAGCACACGGATCACAAGGAGACCCGCTGACGCGGTGCGGAAGCCGCAGCCGGCGGCCCGCGGGGGCGGCCGGCCGGCGGCGTGGTTTCGCAGGGGTGTAGCTCAGCTGGTAGAGCATCGGTCTCCAAAACCGAGGGTCGCGGGTTCGAATCCTGCCGCCCCTGCCATCGACACCGAATCTGACCCGGCCGGCGCCTTGAGCCGCCTCAAGCGCCGCCGGGCAAGGTCAGGAAGGCCCTGGACATGGTCGCGCGCTTTACCCAGTACCTGCGTGAATCGGCCCAGGAGATGAAGCGCGTCTCCTGGCCGGGTCGTCAGGAGCTGAAGGAGTCGACGATCGTGGTGCTGGTCACCGTGACCATCATCACGATCATCCTGTTCGTGGTGGACAAGATCCTGGACCTGGGCATCAAGGGGATCATCAAGGGCCTGGGTTGACAGGGTAGGCAGATCCGGGCCTGGCCCGGCCGCGAGCCCCGAGATGGGACAGCCGTCCCGTTTTCGGGGTGTCTGCGCGTCGAGGCGCTGAAAACGCAGCGGCGCGCCGGCGCCGCCACGGTACGGAAGCCGATGGGAGTCGGTCGTGTTCGATAACGAGGATCGCAACGGCGACGGCAAGAAGGCCCTGGACGCGGAGTCCCTCTTCCTGGACCTGCCGGAGGAGGACTACGTCGCCCCCGAGCCGGTCGAGGAACCGGCGGCGCTCCCGCGCGCCCCGGAGGACGACCTGCTCGATGCCGTCGACCTGCAGCTGAGCGCCGATGACCAGGCCGAGATCGAGCGTCGCGGCCGGATGAAGTGGTACGTCATCCACGCGAACACCGGCCACGAGAACAAGGTCAAGCGCAACATCGAGATGGCCGTCAAGTCGAACCACATGGAGGAGTCCTTCGGCGAGATCCTCGTCGCCACGCAGGACGTGACCGAGATGAAGAACGGGAAGCGCTCGACCGTCAAGCGCAAGTACTTCCCGAGCTACATCCTGGTCGAGATGGTGATGAACAAGGAGACGCACCACTTCATCAACAGCATCCCGGGCGTGACGCGCTTCGTCGGCGGCACCCCGCTCAAGCCCGAGCCCATCACGCGGGAAGAGGTGGACCGCATCCTCGGTCGCATCTCCGCCCCGGACGAGGCTCGGCATACGCTCGAGATCCCCTACGAGGTGGGCGACAGCGTCCAGGTCATGGACGGCCCGTTCACGGAGTGGATCGGCGTCATCAACGAGATCAACCACGACAAGGGCAAGCTCAAGGTGATGATCTCGATTTTCGGTTCGGAGACCCCGGTGGAGCTCGATTTCCTGCAGGTCAAGCCTGTCTGAAGCTCCATCGTCGTCGGGCGGTCGCGGGTTTTGTCTGGACCGGCGGCCGTCACCGTCACCGTCTCTCTCAACGGTGGCGGAACCATAGAAGAGGGCTCGTCGGCGATCACCGGCGGGCGGCGGGTGTGGACCTCGCCGCGCGCGATCGGCAGACCGGCGGCGCCCTGTCCTGGAACCGGAGACGGAACCAGGACGCAGTGCAAGGAGAAAGCTGGACATGGCCAAGAAAGTAGTCACGCAGGTCAAGCTGCAGATCAAGGCCGGCCTGGCGAACCCGGCGCCCCCCGTGGGCCCGGCGCTCGGGGC
>VGXH01000615.1 GCA_016873405.1 bacterium | reverse complement strand
TGTTCGAACCCTGGCGGCGGGCGCCGCGACCGGCGGCAGGCAGCACGCTCCGGCTGGCGTTGCTGGCGGCGTCGGCGCTGCTGGTGCGCAGCGTCGGCCTGGCGCTGCTGCTGGCGATGGCCCTTGACCTGGCGGCGGGCCGCCGCTGGCGGCACCTGCTGGCGCTGGCGCTGCCGATCACCGTCGCTCAGGTCGCGCTGCTGTGGTCGGGCTGGGCGGGCGGAACCGTGGTCAGCGAGGCCTACCGCGCCCAACTGCTGGGCCACAGCGACGGCCCGGGCGCGCGCCTGGGGTTCATGCTCGCCAACGCGGCCGGCTACCTGCGCGAACTGCCGGTTGTGCTCTGGCCGGGATTCGGCGCGCCGTTGCGGGGCTGGTTCGAGACGCGGGGCGCCGGCGGGATCTACGCCGGCGCGCAGTGGGCGGCGTCGGCGCTGCTGCTGGCGCTGATCGCGGCCGGCTGGCGCGAGCTTCACCGCGACCCGGACCGGCGCGCCCGCGCGCGGCTGTGGTTGTCCTATCTCGCGTTCTCGGCGCTGGCGCTGGTCAATTTCGCGGGCTGGCCATCGGGCGTGCAGCCGCGGCTGCTGCTGCCGGTGCTGCCTCTGCTGTACCTGCTGCTGCTGGGTGGCGTGCTCCGGCTGGCGCGGCGCGGCGGCGCGCCGGCGCGCCGGCGCGCACTGACGGTGGCCTGCGCCGCGTTGCTGCTGGGATCGCTCGGCCACAACGCGTGGCGCGCGGCGCGTCCGCTGCGCGAGGCCGGAGGCGACCGGGCGTGGGCCGATCCGGGCGCCGGCGCCGCCTGGCTGCGGGCGCAGGCCGCGCCGGAGGACGTGGCGATGGCTCCAGACCCGTTGGCGCGCCACATCCACCTGCGGCGGCCGGTGATCGCCTGCGGAGACACGCTCACCGCCGCGGCGCTGCGACGCCGGGCCGCGGCCCACGGGGCCGACTGGCTGGTGGTCGGGGCGGCGGCGGGGAGCCCGCCGGGCGCCGCCGACCGCATCCGGGCGGTCGCGGCCGCGGCGGCGACGGCGCCGCAGTGGTTCGAAGCGGCCTGGGCGGGCGGGCCCGGGCCGACCGTCATCTACCGGGTCCGGACAACGGCGGCTCCGGCGACCGACCAGCCAACTCATTGATTGACAACAAGTTGACAGAGAAGGCGGCCGCCCCGCGCCTTTCCCTCTTGCCGCGCCCGCCCCGGCTGTTATCTTGTAGCGCTTGTCGTCCGCCCGGAACGGCGCGCCCCGGTCTGCCGTCCGCGGGCCCCGTTGCCGGGCCGGAACCCCAGCCGTGAGGACAGGGTTTATGACCTACATTCCGCGCCAGAAGGTCACCAGCATCATCCCCAACAAGTTCGCCGCCATCAAGGTGGCCGCCATGGAGGCGCGTCGCCTGAACGAGCGCGCCCGCATGTTCAACGTCGCGCTGCCCGGCAAGATCACGACGATCGCCGTCCAGCGCCTGATCGACGGCAAGGTGGAGCACTTCGACGCCAAGGAGCGCGCGCGCCTGGCCCGCCTCGAGAAGGAAACCGAGGTCGAGGTCTAGCCCATGGCCGGTCGCGCGGGCAGCGACACGCGCGTCCTGCTGCTGGTGACCGGCGGCATCGCCGCCTACAAGAGCTGCTACCTGGCCCGCCTGCTCGTGCAGGCGGGCTTTTCCGTGCGCTGCGCGATGACCGACGCGGCGGCGCGGTTCGTCAGCCCGATGACGTTCGAGGTGCTGACCGGCGCGCCCGTGGCCCTGGACCTGTGGGGCGAGCGCGGCACCGCGGCGCTGGACCACATCCAGTACGCGCGCTGGGCCGACCTGGCGGTGGTGGCGCCGGCGACGGCCAACACGATGGCCAAGGCCGCCGGCGGGCTGGCCGACAACATGGTCGCCACGCTGCTGCTCGC
>VGXH01000614.1 GCA_016873405.1 bacterium | reverse complement strand
TGCCCCATCTTGGCCACGAGCAGACGGGGGCGGCGGCCCTCGCGCGCGGCGAACGCCTCCACCAGCCGCCTGACCTCGCCCACGGTGTCGATGCCGTCCTCCCTCCGGAACGCGGCGGCGTAGACGCCGCTGATGGTGCGGATCTCGGCCTGGTGCCGCCCGGCGACCTGCTCCAGCGCCGCGGAGGTGGCGCCCAGGCTCGCGCGCCGCCGTGCCGCCTCCACCGCCAGTTCCAGCAGGTTGCCGGCGCCGTCGGCGGCCGCCCGGGTCAGGGCCGCCAGCGCCTGGTCCACCGCGGCCTGGTCGCGCTCGCGGCGCAGCCGTTCCAGCCGCTGCACCTGCCGGCGCCGGACGGCGGTGTTGTCCACCTCGAGGATCTCCAGCGGCTCCTCGCGCGTCAAGCGCCAGCGGTTGACGCCGACGATCACGTCCTGCCCGGAGTCCAGACGCGCTTGCCGCCTGGCGGCGGCCTCCTCGATGCGCAGCTTCGGCAGCCCGCGCTCGATGGCCCGCGCCATGCCGCCCAGACCGTCGACTTCCTGGATGTGGGTCCAGGCCCGCTCCATCAGCTCGCCGGTCAGGGTTTCCAGGTACCACGACCCGCCCCAGGGATCGACGTTGCGGCAGATGCCCGTCTCGGTCTGCAGGTAGAGCTGCGTGTTGCGCGCGATGCGCGCCGAGAAGTCGGTCGGCAGCGCGATCGCCTCGTCCAGAGCGTTGGTGTGCAGCGACTGCGTCCCGCCCAGAGCGGCCGCCATCGCCTCGACGCAGGTGCGCGCGACGTTGTTGAACGGATCCTGTTCGGCCAGCGACCAGCCCGAGGTCTGCGAGTGCGTCCGCAGCATCAGCGAGCGCGCGTCCTTGGGGTCGAACTGCCGGATCAGCTTCGCCCACAGGGCGCGGCCGGCCCGCAGCTTGGCGATCTCCATGAAGTAGTTCATGCCCTCGGCCCAGAAGAAGGAGAGCCGGGGCGCGAACTGGTCGATACCGAGGCCCGCCTTCAGGCCCGTGCGCACGTACTCCAGCCCGTCGGCCAGCGTGTAGCCCAGTTCGAGGTCGGCGGTCGCGCCCGCCTCGTGCATGTGGTAGCCGCTGATCGAGATGCTGTTGAACTTCGGCCTTTTTCGGCATGGTGGCGGCCGTGTAGCCGAAGATGTCGGCGATCACCCGCATGCTGAACGCCGGCGGGTAGATGTACGTGTTGCGGACCATGTACTCCTTGAGGATGTCGTTCTGGATCGTGCCCGCGAGCTGCGCCGTCGGCACGCCCTGCTCCAGGCCCGCCACGATGTAGAAGGCCATGATCGGCAGCACGGCGCCGTTCATCGTCATCGACACCGACATGCGGTCCAGCGGGATGCCGTCGAAGAGGATCTTCATGTCCTCGACCGAGTCGATGGCCACGCCGGCCTTGCCGACGTCGCCCTCGACGCGCGGGTGGTCGCTGTCGTAGCCGCGGTGCGTGGCCAGGTCGAAGGCGACCGACAGGCCCATCTGCCCCGCCGCCAGGTTGCGCCGGTAGAAGGCGTTGCTCTCCTCGGCGGTGGAAAAGCCGGCGTACTGGCGCACCGTCCAGGGTCGCGTCACGTACATCGTGGCGTACGGCCCGCGCAGGAACGGCGGCAGTCCCGGCAGGTAGTCGAGGTGGTCGCGACCGGCGACGTCGGAGCCCGTGTACGCGGACCGCACGGCGATCTGCTCGTGCGTGGTCCAGGCCGCCGCGGCCGGCGGCGGCGGCCCCGCGTCGGGACCGGAAGAACGGCACGGCAGCTGCGCGAAGTCGGGCAGGCGGCTCATGACGCGCCTCCGAGGGTGTCGAGGACGGCGCCGAGTTCGGCCACGAGGTCGCTGCCCAGGTGCAGGTAGCGTGAGACGCCGGCGCGATCGAGGGGCTCGGTACC
>VGXH01000613.1 GCA_016873405.1 bacterium | reverse complement strand
CCCCCAGCGCCAGGTGCTGCGTGCGGAAGCCGGTGTCGAGCATGCCGACGACGACGCCCCGGCCGCTGACGCCCAGCAGTTCGTGGGCCGCCGGGACGTTGACCTGCGCCATCGCCGCGGCGTTGTCGCCGTAGTCGATGATCGTCGCGGCTTTCGGCGGCGGCGCCGCGGGCGCCTCCGTCTCGGCCACCGGCGTCGGGATCGCCGCGCGGGCGAAGCGCGCCACGGGCTCGATCGCCGCCACCTCGGGCAGCGCGGCCAGCCGCCTGACCTGCGCCGGGTCGGCCAGGAAGCTGGCGGCGTTCAGCCAGCGGCTCTTCCGATGCAACTGGGCGCCGGTCGCCTCGCTGCGGGCGAGGTAGCGCGGCGCGACGGGCAGGTCGCGGGCGTCCACCACGGTGGCGCCGGCCGCAGCGGCCGCGCGTTCGCGGCGGGCCATGGCCCGCGGGGACAGGGCGTCGCGGGCGGCGGCCAGTTCGCGCGGCAGGCGGTCGGGGTTGACGTCGCGGTCGCGATAGCGCACCCACACCTTCAGGCGGCCGTCGTCACGGCGCAGCGGGTGGGCCGGGTCGGCCAGCGCGGCGCCGAGGGACGGCGCGAGCACGGCGTGAGCGGGAACCGGCGCGCCCGAGCCGCGCCCCGGCGACGGGATCACGGCCGGAACGACGGCCAGGGCCAGCGCCAGGGCCAGCGCCAGGGCCAGCGCGAAGGCCGGAACGAGGGCGAACAGGGCCCCGAGGCGGACAGCGGATCGACTGTGGTGCACGGCGTGTTCCTCCCGGCGGGCGGGGCGGGGCGCCCGCGTCTGCCATGATGATAGCATGGATCGCGGCTCAGGACCCGCCCGCGCGGGCTTTGAGGTCGGCGATCTCCGCCCGCAGGCGCGGCAGGATCGTCGCCGAATCCGGCTGCGCCAAGGCCTGCCCCAGCGCGCGCTCGTACAGGCGGGCCGCCCGGTCCCACGCGCGCAGGTTCACCTCGACCCGAGCCAGTTCAGCCACGATCGCGGTCGTTTCGCGGCTGTCCGCGCCATAGAGCTCCTCGGCGCGCGCCAGGGCCCCGGTCAGCATCGCGCGGGCCCGCCCGGGCTGGCCCGCGTCCCGGTAGAAGCCGCCGAGCCGGGTCCGGCTGGTGATCAGGCCCGGGTGCGCGGGGTCGAGCGTGGCGGTGAAGATCCGCTCGACCTCCTCGGCGGCGGCGATCGCCTCCGCCAGGCGGCCGAGATCGGCCAGGTCGCGCGACAGGTGGTCCAGCGCCATGGCGTAGGTCGGGTTCTCCTTGCCGATAGCCTTCTCCCAGATGCCCAGCGCCCGGGCGTGCATGGCCAGCGCCGCCTCGTGCCGGCCGTCCTGACGCAGCAGGTTCGCCAGCACGTCGAGGGTCTCGGCCACATCCGTGTGGTCGGGTCCGAGGGCGCGCTCCTGGACCGCGAGCGACTCCTCGGCCAGCTCGCGCGCGCGCGGCAGGTCCACGCCGTCCAGGTAGAGGCGGCTGAGCGTCGACAGGCTCCAGGCCAGGTCCAGGTCGTCGGGCGCCAGTTCGCGCCGCTGGATCTCGACCACGCGCTCGAGCTTCACGCAGGCCGAGTCGACCTGGCCCAGGCGCCAGTGGACCAGCGCCAGCCCCGACAGGTGCGCGGCGTAGCGCGGCGAGTCGTCGCCGGTCGTCGCCGCCGTCAGCGCCAGGGCCCGCCGATAGAGAGCCGCCGCCTCCGGCAGGCGGTTGCGGTCGTACTCGAGATTGGCCAGCCCCGTCAGGCTGGCGGCCAGGTCGATGGGCTCGCCGATCCGCTCGCGGATGTCCAGCGCCGCCTGGTAGTGCCCGCGCGCGTCGTCGAACTCGCCGAGCCGCCGCAGCAGACCCGCCAGCGTGTAGTGGTCGCGCGCCACGCGCGGGTCGTC
>VGXH01000612.1 GCA_016873405.1 bacterium | reverse complement strand
CCCCGCCGGGGCAGGTTCCGGGCCAGGGCGCCTACGCGGCCGGCGGCTGGGATCGCCCGCGCCGCTCCCCCGTGCTGGCGACGTTCCTGTCGCTGATGCCGGGCCTCGGCCAGGTCTACCTGGGCTACTACCAGCAGGGCTTCGTGAACCTGGCGGTGATCGCCACCTGCATCACGGCGCTCGCTTCGGAGCGCATGGACGGCATCGAGCCCTTCATCGGCCTGAGCATGGCCTTCTACTGGCTCTACAACATGGTCGACGCCAACCGGCGCGCGCACCACTTCAACCGCGTGGCGGCCGGGCTGGGCGCCGAGCGGTTTCCCGACGAGTTCCCGCTGCCCAAGCCGCGCGGCTCGACGTTCACCGGCGCGATCCTGATCGCCGTCGGCGTCCTGTTCCTGCTGGACCTGAACTTCGACGTGCCGCTGGACTGGCTGGCGGATTGGTGGCCGGCGGTGCTGGTGCTGATCGGCGCCAGGATGATCTGGCAGTCGCGGCGGCGGGGCGCCTGAGACCTGCGGCCAGGTTGGAGAGCAGGTGGAGAGCAGGTGGAGAGCAGGGGGCGGCCGGGAGGTCGCCCTTTTTTTTGATCTCTTAGATCCCACAATGAGCGCTAAAGGCCCCATCAGGTCGAGCCGAAATAACATAAGTTCAAAACATGACGCGGATGCATGGACGCACCCGGCCGCCTCAACCCGTGTCCCGTGTGAGGTCGACATGCCCAGAATCCTGGTTGTGGACGACGAGGAGCAGATCCGCCGGATCCTGCGGATGACGCTCGAGCGCGCCGGCCACGAGGTCGACACCGCCGCCGACGGCAACGCGGCCGTCGCGACGTACGACCCCGCGCGGCACGACCTGGTGATCACCGACATCGTCATGCCCGAGAAGGAAGGCATCGAGACGATCCAGGAGCTGCACCAGGTGAATGCCGACGTGAAGATCATCGCCATTTCCGGCGGCGGCCGCATCAGCCCCGAAGAGTACCTCGACTGGGCGCGGCGCTTCGGCGTGCATCGCACGTTCACCAAGCCGATCGACCGCGACGAACTGCTGGCGACGATCGCGGAGCTGACCGGCGCGCCGACGGCGTAGCGCGGATTCAGCCGGCGGCCCGCGCCGCCAGGGCCTGCAGGCAGTCGCGCGCGAAGCCGGTCAGCGAGGGATCGCGCGCGCCCATGACCAGCACCAGGTCGCCGGGACGGGCTTCGGCCGCGATCGCCGGCGGCAGCAGGTCGCGCTCGGCGCTGAACCGCGCGTCGCGCCCCGCGCGCGCGATGCCCCGCGCCAGGTCCGCCGACGAGATGTCGCGCGTCACGGTCCCGCCCGCGAAGAAGATCTCCGGCAGCCACAACACGTCGGCGGGCGCCAGGTGCGCCGCGAAGGCCTCGATCAGCGCCTCCTTGAGGAATCGCGTCGGGCCGTAGCCGTGCGGCTGGAACACGGCCAGGACGCGCCCGTCGCCGGCCAGCCGGCCGCGGGCCGTGGCCAGCGCGGCGGCCAGCTTGTCGGGGTTGTGGGCGAAGTCGTCGATGACCTCGACGCCGCCCGCCCGGCCCAGCGCCTGGAACCGGCGGGCGATGCCGCCGAACCCGCGCAGGGGCGCCGCCATGTCGGCCGGCCGCAGGCCCAGCTGCGCGCAGGCGGCGATGGCGGCCGTCGCGTTCAGCACGTTGTGACGGCCCGGCTGCGCAAGCGCGAACGCGTCGTCGCCCAGGCGGAAGGCCGCTTCCGCCGGCAGCAGCCGCAGGTCGACCGCGCGAAACGGGGCGTCGGCGGCGCCCGGCTCGGCGCCGAAGAGGACGGCGCCGGCGTGCAGGTCCGCCAGGTTCGCGTCGGCGCCGGCCACGAACGGGCCGCGCGTGCGCGCGCGGAAGGCGCGGAACATCGCCAGGATCTCGTCCCC
>VGXH01000611.1 GCA_016873405.1 bacterium | reverse complement strand
AGACGACATGAGCAACTGGCCCGACGGCGGCGCCGGCGAGATGCTGCGGCTGGTCGCGGCGCTGCCGGATCAGCTGCGCGGCAGCGCCCGCCTGGAGGGATTGACGGACGTGGCGCGGCTCCCGGGACTGAAGCGCGCCGTGCTCTGCGGCATGGGGGGGTCGGCGATCGCGGGCGACCTCGTGCAGCCTCTGCTCGAGGGCGGACCGGCGTCGCTGGAGGTCCACCGCGACTACGGCCTGCCGCACTGGATCGCGGCGGGCGACCTGGTGATCGCCGCCAGCTACTCGGGGAACACGGAGGAGACGCTGTCCGGCTACGCCGCGGCCACGGCTCGCGCCTGCCCGCGCCTGGCGATCACCAGCGGCGGCGAACTGCTGCGGCGCGCGCGCGCGGACGGCGTCCCGGCGATCGTGCTTCCGGGCGGCCTGCCTCCGCGCGCGAGCCTGGGCTGGGGCCTCGGCGCGCTGGTCCGGGCGCTGGGGCGGCTGGGCCTGACGCCGAACGCGCCCTACGCGGTGGAAGCGGCGGCGGCCACGCTGGCCCGTGCCGACGCGGCCCGCTGCCGGCCCTGGGGCGAGTCGGCGGCGACGGCCGCGGCGACGGACCCGGACGGCAACCCGCCGGCCGCGGAGCTGGCCCGGGCGCTGGCGGGCCGAGTTCCGGTGATCTACACTTGCGGGGGGGAGAGCCACGCGGCCGGCCTGCGCCTGCGGGCGCAACTCAACGAGAACAGCAAGGTCCCGGCCCTGCTGGCGGCCTTCCCCGAGCTCGACCACAACGACCTGGTCGGCTGGTGCCTGGACCCGGGCGAGCGGGGGCGCTTCGTCCTGCTGGTGCTGCGCGCCGCCGACGAGCACCCCCGCACCAGCCTGCGCGTGGGCCTGACCCTTGAGCTGCTGGCGGACCAGTTCGCCGGGATTTTCGAGTTGCGGGGCGGAGGCGATGACGCCCTGGCGCGCGTGATGTCGCTGGTCCAGTACGGCGACTACCTGAGCTGCCACCTGGCCGGGCTCCGGGGCGTCGATCCGGTGCCCGTCGATCGCATCGTCAGGCTGAAGGACGCGCTCGCGAGGGCGCAGAACCCATGATCGCGGCGACCGCCGGCAAGGCGGCGCGGACACGAGGGGAAGGACCGTCGACATGAGCAACCAGTACCTGTTCACGAGCGAGTCGGTGACCGAGGGTCACCCCGACAAGGTGGCCGACCAGATCTCCGACGCGGTCGTGGACGCGATCCTGGCCAACGACCCGACCGGGCGCATCGCCTGCGAGACCCTGGTGACCACGGGCATGGCCTGCCTGGCCGGCGAGATCACCACCTCGACCTACGTCGACATCCCGACCCTCGCCCGCGACACGATCCGCCGCATCGGCTACACGTCGTCGGTGATGGGCTTCGACGCGGACTCGTGCGCCGTGCTGGTCTCGATCGACAAGCAGTCCCCCGACATCGCGATGGGCGTCGACACCGGCGGCGCCGGCGACCAGGGCCTCATGTTCGGCTACGCCTGCCGCGAGACCGACGTCCTGATGCCGCTGCCGATCACGCTGGCCCACCGGATGGCGCAGCGCCTGGCGGCCAAGCGGAAGGACGGCACGCTGCCCTGGGCGCGGCCCGACGGCAAGACGCAGGTCACCTGCCTCTACGAGGACGGCCGGCCGATCAAGGTCGAGACCGTGGTCGTCTCGACGCAGCACGACGCCGACGTCACCCTGCCGGACCTGCAGGCCGCGATCGCGCACCACGTGATCGAGCCGGTCCTGGCGGCGTTCAAGGTGGACCACGCGGGATTCAAGAAGCACATCAACCCGACGGGCCGCTTCGTCGTCGGCGGCCCGCAGGGCGACTGCGGCCTGACCGGCCGCAAGATCATCGTCGACACCTACGGCGGCAGCGCCTGCCACGG
>VGXH01000610.1 GCA_016873405.1 bacterium | reverse complement strand
CGGCATACTGTATACAACATCTCCGGCGATCTGGGGGGTGTTGGAAAATCGTTGCCTGAGTCGCCGATTTTCGCGATCATCAACACATGAGTCACCGATTTTCACCAATCCGTCGCGCGCTTGACCTGCCCTGGTCGCCCAATCCGGTCACCGGATCAGCGGCGGCCTTCCTGTGGGGGCCACGCCAGACGGGCAAGACAACCCTGCTGCGCCAGGCGTTCCCCGATGCCCGCACCTACGACCTGCTCGACACGACGCTCAACGCCGAGTTGAGTGTCACGCCGCGGCTGCTGCGCGAACAGGTGCTGGGTTCCCGGCCGCCGGTCGTCGTCGTGGACGAGGTGCAGAAGATACCGGCCCTGCTCGAGGAGGTGCACTGGCTGCTGGAGAACACGGCAACGCGGTTCGTGCTCTGCGGCTCCAGCGCCCGCAAGCTGCGCCGCTCCGCGCACGATCTCCTGGGTGGGCGCGCGATCGAGCATCGCCTGCTGCCGCTGACAACCGCCGAGCTGCCGGACCTGGACCTGGCCCGCTACCTCAACCACGGCGGCCTGCCGATCCACTACCTGGCCGACGAGCCCGAGCCGCGGCTCCGCGCCTACGTGAACGCGTACATCCGCCAGGAGATCATCGACGAGTCGGCGACGCGGAACGTGCCGGCGTTCGTGCGCTTCCTGCAGGTCGTCGCCCTGACGCACGGCCAGCAGTTGAACTACGCCAACCTCGCGCGCGAGACCGGCGTCTCGGCCAGCACCGTGCGGGCGTACTACCAGATCCTCGACGACACCCTGCTGGGCTTCACCCTGGAGCCGTGGCGGCGAGCCGGGCGGCGGCGCCTGGTCGAGACGGCGAAGTTCTACCTGTTCGACGTCGGCGTGGCGCGCGCGCTGCGCCCGGAGATGCCGCCGGCGGTCGAGGGCTCGGACCTGTTCGGGCGCGCCTTCGAGCACTTCCTGATCAACGAGGTCCGCGCCTGCCTGGCCTACACGTGGCGCGAGCGGACGCTCACGTACTGGCGCACCCACAGCGGCTTCGAGGTCGACCTCATCGTCGGCGACATGGATGTCGCGCTGGAATTCAAGTCGGGTCGCGACGTACGCGATGCCGACCTGCGAGGCCTGCGCGCCCTGGCCGAGGACCAGCGGCCGCGCCGGTCCCTCGTCGTGGCGCGCGTGGAGGAGCGGCGGCGGACCGAAGACGGGATCGAGATCGTGCCGTGGCGGGAGTTCTGCGGGGAGCTTTGGGGGGGCGGAGTGGTCTGAGGCGGCGGCGCCGGGCAGAATCGCTGGGGCCGACTTGTAGAGGTGGAATTGCGCCAGTGCGATCGCGCCGCCCGCACCCGGGCTCGCCCGGCAGAACGAACCACCCCGGCCCCTTGGTCGCCGGGGTGGTTTCCTTGCTGGCGATGTTCGTGCTGATTCCCGGCTGCGCCGCGAACCGGCCGCGCCTGGAGGGCGCCTGGGAATGCGTGGAGCCGGCGCCGCAGCCCGGGCAGAAACCGGGCGTGAAGGTGCTCGCCGACGGGCACTTCTCGTTCGGGACCCCGCCCGGGGATGGGCAGCAGCTGTGGGCCGGCGGCGGCACCTACACCTACGAGCCGCAGTCGGGCGCCTACACCGAGACGGTGACCTACCACTGGCTGAAGGCGCTGGTCGGCTAGGTCATCACCTTCACGTGCGAGCTGGACGGCGACCCGTGGCGGCATCACGCCACGTTTTCACCGCCGGCGGCGAGCCGTTCTCCATCGACGAGGTGTGGCGGCGGATCCGAGTGCCCAGGGCGTCAAACGGCGTCAAGTGAGGCCAGCCCCGCCGTCCGCGAGTCCCGCTCGCCGGCCGCCGCATGATCTCTCGCGGCTCTGCGAATCAGGTCTTCCGTTTCCATTTCGGAGTGTCGCGTGTGTCCCGGGG
>VGXH01000609.1 GCA_016873405.1 bacterium | reverse complement strand
ATCTGGAAGCGGGCTTCACGCCCGATTACGCCCTGGCGACGGCGGCCGATCGCGTCGTCCTGGCGCCGGAGGGCAACCTGATGGTGCTGGGGCTGTCGGCCGAACTGGCGTTCCTCAAGGACACGCTGGCGAAGCTGGGCATGGAGGCCGACTTCGTGCACGTGGGCGCGTACAAGTCGTCCCCCGAGCGCATGACGCGCACCTCGGCATCCGCGGAGAACCGCGAGATGATCGAGGCGATCGTCGGCGACCACTACGACGCCCTGCTGGACATGCTGGCCGAAGGCCGCGGCGCCGATCGCGACCAGGTGACGGCCTGGATCGACCAGGGCCTGTTCGACGCGGGCGGCGCCCTGGCCGCCGGGCTGGCCGACACGCTGCTCTACTACGACGCGATGCTGGACGCGGAATTCCCCGATCAGGAGGTGACCTTCCTGGAGGACTACCTGCTGGAGACGCCGAAGCCCAGGCGGACGGCGGGCAAGGTGGCGATGGTGTTCGTGACCGGCACGATCATGCCGGGCGAGACCCGCTTCGACAATCTCCAGGGGAAGATCGCCGGCAGCGACTCCGTCATCGAGGACCTCCAGGCGGCGGCGGACGACGAGTCGGTGCAGGCGGTCATCCTGCGCGTGGACAGCCCGGGCGGCAGCGCGCTGGCCAGCGACCTGATCTGGCACCAGATCGCCGAACTGAGGAAGGACAAGCCGGTCATCGTCTCGATGAGCGGTCTGGCGGCCAGCGGCGGCTACTATGTCTCCTGCCTGGGCGACTCGGTCTTCGCCGACCGGGGCACGCTCACCGGCTCGATCGGCGTCTTCGCCGGGAAGATGAACCGGCAGCAGATGTACCGGAAGCTGGGCATCAACCGGGAATTCGTCACGCGCGGCGAGAACGCGCTGCTGCTGAGCGACGAGGGCGGCTTCACCGAGGCGCAGCGTTCCCTGTTCCAGTCGCAGATGGACGGCTTCTACGAGCGGTTCCTGCAGAAGGTGGCCGACGGGCGCCGGCTCTCGCGCGACGAGGTCCACGTCGTGGCGCAGGGGCGCGTGTGGACGGGGCGCCAAGGCGCCCAGCGCGGGCTGGTCGACGGCGTCGGCGGCCTGCGACGCAGCCTGGACGCGGCCAAGCGCCGGCTGGGTCTGGACCCCGAGGACAAGATCACCGTGCTGACCTACACCGAACCGGAGTCGTTCCTGGAGCGGATGCTGCTGCGCTCTCTGCGCGACGGCGGCCTGACGCGCCTGGCCGGGCGGGTCGGCCTGTCCGGCCCCGCGCGGGCGCGCGGGCCCGCGGCGCAGGCGCTGGACCGGCTGACGGGCGGCCTGGCGGAGGCCCTGCGCGAGGACGGCACGCTGGCCGCCGTCGCCATGCTGGACGGCCGGCCGCTGGCGTTGATGCCGATGGCGCTTCGCATCCGCTGAAGCCCGTCGCCGGCGAAAAAGGCGTGGTCGCTTGCCAGGACCGGGATTGTCCGTTAGCCTGAGCGGCTGCAACGATCGCGGGAACCGGTCACGCAAGGAGAAGGCCGCATGGATCCGTTCCAGGACGAACCGGGGGAATCGGGCGGGGGCGGCTTCGACCCCCTGTCGCTGCTGCGCGCGTTCTGGCGCCGGAAGCTGCTGTTCATCATCCCGTTCGTGCTCTGCCTGACCATGGCCTACATCGCCATCAAGACGATGACGCCGATCTACGCGTCCTCGGGCCAGGTGGTCATCAAGGTCAATGCCGCGCGCAGCCAGCTGCTGGACGACCCCCGCGCCCGCTACGGCGGCCAGTACGGCGATATGGGCGCGATCGCCTACCAGGAGATGAACCTGCTGCTGACGTCCAACGAGTTCCTCGAGAGCGTCGTGCGCGAACTGAACCTGGTCTCGGCGCTCCGCAGCGACCACAAGGCGAACAAGGGC
>VGXH01000608.1 GCA_016873405.1 bacterium | reverse complement strand
GGGGGACAGCCGGGCGCCGCGGCGCGCGTGGCGCCGGCGAGCCGCGTGCGCTGGGCCGAGGTGGCGGCGCTGGCGCTCGTGGCGCTGCAGCTGGTGGTGCTGCTGCTGCTGTGCCGCGCGTTCCGGATCGAGCATGCGACCTTCTACGAGGTGGTGCTGCCGCTGGCGATCGGCGGCTTCCTGGTGCATCACTGGCTGCCGCGGCGCTGGCAGGCGTGGTTCTTCGTGGCCCTGTCGGGGGCGGGCATCGCCCTGGTGTTCGGCGCGCGGGCGGGCTGGTGGATCCCGGCGGTGGGCCTGGCGCTGATCGGGCTGTGCCACGCGCCGGTGGCCTACCGCTGGCGCGTGCTGCTCGTGCTGTCGGCGGCCGGCGTGCTGGCGGCGATGCGCGCGTCGTGGCTGCCGACGCCCTGGCACGGTGCGGTCTGGCCCATCCTGGCGTCGATGTTCATGTTCCGGCTGGGGCTGTACCTGTACGACCTGAAGCACCAGACCAAGCCCGCCGGCGCGGCCATGGTGCTGTCGTACTTCTTCATGCTGCCCAACACGGTCTTCCTGCTCTTTCCGGTGATCGACTGGCAGACCTTCCGGCGCACGTACTTCGACAAGCCGGCGCTGGAGATCTACGGCGAGGGCGTGCGCTGGATGTTCCGGGGGCTGCTGCACCTGGTCGCCTACCGGCTGGTGTACCAGAACGTCTTCGTTGCGCCGGCGGACGCGACGACGACGGCCGGCATCGTGCAGTACCTGTTGGCCAACTTCGGCCTGTACCTGCGGGTCTCGGGACAATTCCACTTCATCGTGGGCCTGCTGCACCTGTTCGGGTTCCGGCTGCCGGAGTCGCACCGCTTCTTCTACCTGGCGAGCAGCTTCACGGACCTGTGGCGGCGCATCAACATCTACTGGAAGGACTTCATGCAGAAGGTCGTGTACCTGCCTGTGGTCTTTGCGCTGAAGCGCCAAGGGGAGACGACGCGGCTGGTTCTGGCGACGGTGATGGTGATCGTGGTGACCTGGGTGCTGCACAGCTACCAGTGGTTCTGGCTGCTGGGGACGTGGCTGTTCAGCTGGACCGACACGGCCTTCTGGGGGGTGATCGGGGTGTTCCTGATCGCGAGCACGCTGATCGAGCAGCGCCGCGGGCGCGTGAGGCAACTGTCGGCGCAGGCGCGGCGGAAGGCGGGCTGGGGGCAGGCGGTGCAGACGGCGGGGATGTTCGGGCTCATGGCGCTGCTGTGGGGCATGTGGACCAGCCCGACCTTCGGGGAGTTCGGGGCGCTGCTGTCCGTGGCGACGCTGCGGCTGCAGGACGCGGCGGCGGTGCTGGGCGTGCTGGGCGCGGTGGCGGTCGCGGCCTTCGTCACGCAGCGCTTCGCGCTGGGCGCGCCGTCGGCGCTGGGCAGCCGCCGGTCGCGCTGGCAGCATCCGCTCGTGTCGGGGGCCTTGCCGCTGGCGCTGCTGTGGGTGGCCGGAAGCGGGCCGGCAGCGGGGCGCCTGCCGGGCGACCTGTCGGCGCGGGCGCTCAAGGCGCGCGGGGCCGAGTTGAACGCCTTCGAGGCCGAGCGCCTGCAGCGCGGATACTACGAGGAGATCGTGGGACTCAACCGCTTCAACGGCGAGTTGTGGGAGGTGTACGCGCGCGGCGCGGTGGGCGGCGGCGAGGTGGACGGCGGCCAGGAGATCGGCGACCCCGAGCTGCCGAGCGGCGAGACCTACGTGGACGACGGGTACGGGAACCGGAGCCTCCGTCCATCCTTGAAGGCGCTGCTCAAGGGCCATCAGGTCACGACGAACCGCTGGGGCCTGCGCGACCAGGACTACCCGAAGAAGCCCGGCCCTTCCACGCGGCGCTTCGCGGTGCTGGGGCCTTCCTTCGTCATGGGCACCGGCGTTGGCGACGACGAGACCTTCCCC
>VGXH01000607.1 GCA_016873405.1 bacterium | reverse complement strand
CTTCAGGATCGACTTCCGGGGTGACTTGCGGGGTGACTTGCTGGGTGACTTGCGGGGTACCCCCCAAGTCAACCCGCAAGTCAACCCGCCCCACCGTCTGCACAAACTGCCCCCCGCTCTGCCGGAACCCGGGCGCCGCCAGCCCTGCCTCCCGGCACCGCGCGATCATGTCGAGGATCCCGCTGCCCGCCTTCTCGACGTAATGGGCCAGGAACAGCGATTCGGCGATCAGCGGGTTCCGGGGGATCGAGGCGTGGGGACGCTGCAGGTCCTCGATGGTCAAGGAGGGCGGCAGCTCGCCCGGATTCCAGACCTCGAGCCGGTCGGCGAACAGCATCACCTGGACGCTGGCGTTGCTGGCGTAGTCGCGGTGTGCCACGGCATTGACGATCGCCTCGGCCACCACCTCCTGCGGCAGTTCGTAGGCCACCGGCGCCTGGGGGCCCTCGGCCCGCGTGCCGACGCGGCGGTTGATCCGCGACATCACGAAGTCCAGGGCCTTGTCCACCATGTCGAAGACGGTGCCCTTGTAGATCTGGTAGGACGGGATCGGCTTCTGCACCTCCGTGCCGTGGAAATGCATGCACTTGACCTCGGAGGAGATCAGGAACCGCTGCGGCTCGCGCCCCAGCAGCAGCACTGCCGCGTGGGAGGGCGTTTCGCCGTCCAGGAGGTTGAGGTGCGCCAGCGCCGCCTCCATCGAGGTGCCCGGCCCCAGCGGATAGGCGCGTTCGACGCGCGCCCGCTCCAGCAGCCAGTCCAGCCGCTCCTGCGACAGATCCGCCAACGTGGCGCCGGGGCACGAGGCCGCATCAAACGGCTTGTCCCGCAGCGCGCCCGTGCGGCCGAGATGTTCGACCAGGCTCGCGTAGAGTCCGGCCGTCAGCTCAGGCAGGCTGCCGAAGCTCCGGCGGATGACCTGCGCCTCCGCCTGGAGCACCAGCGCTTCCATCTTCGCGTGGCGCGCGCCCGGCTCCGCCCGCTCCCCGAAGACCAGCCGCGGCTTGCCCAGCCGCGTGGCGTGCTCGAACTCGCGCTGCGTGGGCGAGACGCCCTGCGCATCCTCGGACCCGTACTCCAGGCCGAAGATGCCGACGTACACGGCGCAACGCTCGACGGCATCCAGGTAGGCCTCGTCGGCGCGCTGGTCCCGGGCCGGCAGGTCCTCGAAGATGAAGGCGGAGAAGAAGCGCCGCAGCAACGCATCGCCTTCGATGAACTCCTTCAGCGCGCGCCTTTCCGCAGGGAATTCCCGCTGGACGCTACTGATGAAGATCGGGACCTGGGGCATGCCGGGGGACCTTTCCATCATTCTGCGACGTGGCGTCGTGCCGCGGGCCGCTGGATCGCGTGGTTTGGGGGCTCGGCCCGCTGCCGGGCAGTGTAGCACAGGTTGTTTGGGCTCGGGGATTTGAAGGTTCTGTGGCGGGGGCTCCTTGCCTTACGGGATCACCACCTGCATCCGCTCGGCGAACTCGTATGAAATGATCTCCCCATCCCGCGTCTGCTCGTACCCCGGCTCCTTGTGCGACAGGTCGCGCAGCGCCCGCGCCGTCGCGTCCTTGAACCGTTCGGCCACCTGGGCCAGCAGCGCCAACTCGCTGTTCGAGTTTTGCCCGTGGTCGGGCGACTCGTTCGCCACCAGCACCTCCCAGTCGAGGGTGCCGCTCGAGACCTCTTCGAGGCGCAGCGCACCCTCCGGGCCGGACAACCACGCGAAGAGCGTGTCGCAGTCGTCGGGCGCCGGCCCGTGGGGCAGGTGCGCGTAGCGCGCGCCGGAGATCGAGGTCGTGTTCTGCCGGAAGGCGAGGAAATCGGCGTACCAGAGCAGCTTGTTCAGTTTGGTGCGGGGCACGCCGGGGGCTCGGCAGAAGTGGAGGGCCATGGCCTTGAAGCGGGCGGGATCGAAGGCTCGGTGGC
>VGXH01000606.1 GCA_016873405.1 bacterium | reverse complement strand
TGGAGGATTTCCTGGCCGAGCACGTGGCGCGACTGGATCCCCGCCTGCCCGCGACAGCCGGCGGCACGGCGCTTGCCGACGCCAAGGCCGTGGCCGTGCTGGCTTACGGTATCCACGGCGACGAGCTGAGCAGCACCGACGCGGCCTGCGCCGTGGCCTGGTGGCTGGTCGCCGGGAGCGACGAGCGGGCCGAGGCCCTGCGTCGCGACCTGGTGCTCCTGGTCGATCCCTGCGAGAACCCCGACGGGCGCGCGCGGTATCTGGCGCAGATCCAGTCCTTCGCGCACGCGTCGGCCAACCCCGACCAGGAGGATCTGGCGCACACCGGCGTCTGGCCGTGGGGGCGGGGCAACCACTACCTGTTCGACCTGAATCGCGACTGGATCCCGATGCGGCAGCCCGAGTCCGCGCGCGCGCGCGAGGTCGCCCGCTGGTTGCCGCAGCTCCTGGTCGACAGCCACGAGATGGGCGCGAATGCGAGCTACCTGTTCCCGCCGGCCAGGCATCCGCGCAATCCGCTGCGGCCGTCGACAGTGCGCAAGTGGGAGAGGATCTTCTCCGACGAACAGGGCCGCGCGCTGGACGCCCGCGGCTACCCGTACTACTCGGGCGAGTGGAACGAGGAGTTCTTCCCCGGGTTCGGCTCGTCGTGGGCGTGGTACCACGGCGGGATCGGCATCCTCTACGAGATGTCCCGCACCACCGGCACGCATGTGCGCAAGCGCGACGGTACCGAGCGCACGTTCGCGCAGGCCGTCGAGCACCAGGTGCTCTCGACCTTGGCCAACCTCGAGTCGCTGCGGTCGCGGCGGGCGGAGATCCTGGCCGACCACCGCCGCGCCCGCTCCGAGGCGGTCGAGGCCGGCCGGCGCGGCGCGCAGCGGGCCTGGCTTCTCACGCCGGACCCGCGGCATCCGGCGCGGCTGCCCGAGCTGGGGGCGGTCCTCGCCGCGCAGGGCATCGAGGTGCAGGTCCTGACCGGCGAGCAGTCCGCCGCGGCGGCGGTCACCGATGCCCGAACCGGCCGCCGCGAGACGCGCGCACTGCCGCCCGGCACGCTGCTGGTCCGGCTGGACCAGCCGTCCGGCTGGCTGGCGCGGGTGGTGCTGGACCCGCACGTGCCGATGGACGACGTCTTTTTCCGCGAGGAACGCGAGTACCTGGAGAAGGACAGGGGCAGCCGCCTCTACGACACCACCGCCTGGTCGCTGCCGCTGCTGCGCGGGGTGACCGCCGGCTGGACCGGCGCCGTGCCCGCGGGCGCCTGGCGCCCGTGGACGGAGGCGGCCTTCCCGGCAACCACGGCCGGCGCCGCCCCGGCCGGTCCCTGGAACTCGCTCGTGATCGACGGCGATCCCGAGGCATCCGCCCGCCTGCTGGCCGAACTGCTGCAGAAGGGCGTCACCGTGCGCGCCGCGCGCAAGCCGTTCACGATCGAGGGCCGCGACTTCCGCGCCGGCGCTCTGGTCGTCCGCCGTGAAGGCAATCTCCCGGACCTCGACGACGTCCTGGCGGGACTCGAGAACCGCGCGCCGATGCTGCCGGTGGCGACGTCGCGGGCGCAGGCGGGGCCCGATCTCGGCGGCGCCGAGTTCGCCGTGCTGGTCCCGCCTCGCGTCGGCGTGCTGGCCGGCATGCCGGTCGCTCCCGACGACTACGGCCATGTCTGGCACCTCCTGGACCAGGAACTGGGTCTGCGCGCCAACGGCATCGATGCGAGCCGCTTTGCGCGCCTGGATCTCGCGCGCTACAACGTCCTGGTCTTCCCGCCGGTCGGCGGCGGCACCGGGATGTACCGCCAGATCCTCGGTCCGGGCGGGCTGACCAGGCTGAAGCAGTGGATCGAGGCCGGCGGCACCGCGATCGGCTTCGAAGGCGGCGCGCGCCTGCTGGCGGACTCGACGCTGGCGTTGACGCAGAGCCGGTTCCG
>VGXH01000605.1 GCA_016873405.1 bacterium | reverse complement strand
TTGTGGGGAACCGGGCGCCGTCCGGTGTCCGGACGGGGATCGCTTTGCGGGCCGCTAACGGACCGTGATCACGGTGCCGATGTCGTCGCCGGCGATGTCCTCGGGGGCCGCGTCGGCGTAGCCGGTCTGCCAGCGGCCGTCCGGGCCGGCGCTCAACACGAAGACCTTGTGCCGCACCGCGCCGTTGTAGATGCCGCCCGGGGCGTAACGCGTGTTCACGACGTAGGCCTTGCCCCAGGGGTCGTTGAACGAATAGCTGTCGACGTACGGCCCGCGCCAGGCGCCGCGCCCGGTCGTCACCCAGTCCTGGCCGGCCTGATTGGCGTCGGTGCCGGTGGGCGAGCTGTCGTCGTCGGGGTTGTTGAAGTAGAGGTAGTCGCCCAGCTGTTTCGAGGTGCCCCAGGCGCCCCAGTTCGCGGCGCCGCCAGCGGCGCCGGGGCCGGCGCCGACGGCCACAGTGGTGCTGCTGAGGACGCGGTCCACGGTCCCGAGCGGGCCGTTGGCGTTGGTGTACGGCCATGCGCCGGTGTCCTTGTAGTAGCTCATGACGGCCGTAGCCAGGCTTTCGGTCTCGTTCTTGGCGCGGGTCAGCTTGGCGTCCTCGAGGTGCTTGAAGACCATCGGGCTGATGGCGGCGGCGAAGATGGCCACGATGGCCACGGCGATCACGATCTCCATCAGCGTGAAGCCGTCGCGGTCCGTGCGGTTCCGTTGAGCCATGTCACGATCCTTTCTTGCTGGCGCCCTCGACGGGATGCGCCGGTACGGCGGGTGATTCACCGGCGCTGGCCAGTGCCCTTACCGGCTCCTGAATCAGCCGGGTGGATGCGGGCTTTAGATAAAGAAAACCGGCATTCAGCCGACATGGCCCTCTGGCGACGACCGGCTCCGATGGGCGCCGCCGACATCGCGTCCGATCCGCCCGGACCCGCGAAGCGGGCTCGGCATCAGATCCGGTGCGGTTTCCCGATACCCCTGGCTATTGACTCCGTGATTCCTCGGCGCCGGACACGATTTCGACGGCACAGGCCACGCCCCGCGGGTGCGAGGCATGGACCGCGCCCTGGTCCTGGGGCATGAGCACGATCTCCTGCACCGCCACATGCGGCGGCCGGGTGGCGCAATAGACCACCGCGTCGGCGACGTCGGCCGCGGTCAGGGGCGGGAAGCTCCGGTAGACCTTTCCGGCCCGCTCGCGATCGCCCCGGAAGCGCACCTCGCTGAACTCGGTCTGCACCATCCCCGGGTCGACGGTGGAGCAACGCACGCGCGTCCCGAGCAGATCCAGCCGCAGGCCCCGGCTGAGCGCCAGCACGGCCGCCTTCGTGGCGCAGTAGACGTTGCCGGCCTGGTAGACCTGATGGCCGGCGATGCTGCCGACGTTGATCACGTGGCCGCGGTCGCGGGCCACCATGCCCGGCAGCACCGCGCGGCTGACCCACAGCAGGCCCTTGACGTTGGTGTCGATCATCTCCTCCCAGTCGACGTGGCTGCCCTCGTGCAGGCGGTCCAGCCCGCGGCTGAGGCCGGCGTTGTTGACCAGGACATCGATCTCGTCCCAGCCGGCGGGCAGACCGGCCAGGGCCGCGTCGACGGCCTGCCGGTCCCGCACGTCCAGTTGGACCAGGCAGGTCCGGACGCCGCCGGCGGCCTCCAGCCGGGCCGCCAGCTGCTCCAGGCGCTCCAGCCGGCGGGCCGCCAGCACCAGCCGGCAGCCCTCGCGGGCCAACGCTTCGGCGCAGGCCTCGCCGATGCCGGCGCTGGCCCCGGTCACCAGCGCCACCTTGTCCTTCAGGCGCATGCCGCCACCGTCCCTTCGGGCGGGCGCCCCTACTGCGTCCACCGCTTGATCCAGGCCATGACTTCGTCGTGCCACTGGATCGAGTTCTGCGGCTTGAGGACCCAGTGGTTCTCGTCCGGGAACCAGAGCAGCAGCCCC
>VGXH01000604.1 GCA_016873405.1 bacterium | reverse complement strand
TGCCGGCGCTGGCCGACCTGGCGATGGTGCGCTACCGGGCGATGGATTACCAGCGGGCGTGGGACCTGGCGCGGCGCGGGCTCGCCGTCGACACCTATGATCCCGCGTCGAACTACTCCTACGGCCTTGCCGCCGTGCGCCTCGGGCGTGAGGTCGACTCGCGCGACGGGTTCGAGGTGGCCGCCCAGTCGCCGGCGTATCGCTCGGCAGCCCTGACGGAGTTGGCGAAGACCTACGTCCGATCCGGCGACCGCTCACGGGCCGCGACCTACGTCGATCAGGCGCTTCGCGCGAATGCAGACAATCTCGATGCCCGGCAGATTGACGTCCTGCTGGCGCGGCTGTCCGGTGAGCGGACGCCCGCTGCGGCGGACCGCCTGTCCGGTGCCGTGCCGCTCAGCCACTTCGCCCGGTTCGAGCGCCACCTCGTGCTGGGTGACGAGGCCAGCCGCGCCGCGTTCGTGCAGGGCATTCGCAACGAGATGCCCCACGAGACGATTCTCGAACTGGCGGCGTGGTACGACGATCTGGGCCGCGGTGAAGATGCGCGGCGCGTCCTGGCGCTCGCGCCGGCGCAGGCCGAGGTCCTCTACTGGCGGGCGTTCCTGGCCCACGCGGCCGCCGACCCGTCGGCGGCCGACACGCTGCGTGCGGCCGAGGCCGCCTCGCCGCTGCTGGTGTTCCCCTTCCGGAACGAGAGTGCGCCAGTGTTCGAATGGGCCGTCCGGATGGGCGCGTCCTGGCGGGCCCGGTACTACCTCGGGCTGATTCACTGGAGTCGCGGGGATCTGGCGCGCGCGCGCACGCTCCTGGGCGAGTGTGGCGCGGCGCCGGACTTCGCGCCGTTCTACGCCGCGCGCGCCAGGCTGTTCGAACTGGCGGACCCTGCCGGGGCCTTGGCTGACCTGAAACGTGCCGCCGAACTCGACTCCCGCGAGTGGCGCTACGGCAAGCTCCTGGCCGAACGGTACCTGCGCGACGGCGCCGTCGGCGAGGCGCGGCGCACGGCCGAACGGTACACCGCGGCGCACCCGTCCAACTACATCCTCGGGATGCTCCACGCGCGCACGTTGCTGGTGAACAACCTGGTGGCCGACGCCGCAGCGAAGCTCGACGGGCTCAAGGTCCTGCCGTTCGAAGGATCGACGGAAGGCCGGGCACTGTACCGGGAAGCGCAGCTCCGGCTCGCGGCGCAGGCGTTCACGCGCGGCGACGTCCCGAGGGCGCGGTCGCTCGTGGCTGCGGCACGGCTGTGGCCCGAGCGCCTGGGCGCGGGCAAGCCCTATGCAGACGATGTGGACGAGCGGATGGAAGACTGGCTGGACGCCCGATGCCTGGAACGGGAAGGGAAGACGGCGGACGCACGGTCCCTGTACGACCGGGTCGCGGCGTCTCCGAAGCCTCGAGATGGTGTACCAGGGCTGCTGACGGCGCTGTCGTTCCGCGCGCTCGGACGGGCCGCCGACGCCTCGCGCGCCTTCGAGGCGTGGGCGGCCGTGCAGCGGGATCCGGCCGGCGCAGCCTGGGGGCGTGCCGTGTTCGAAGGGCGTCAGGCCGCAGGGTGGCCCGCCGGCGTGCCGGCGAGCCCGGACAGTCGTGTGCTCGAGGCGTGGCTGGCGCGGTAGGAGGAGCCGGCGGGCGCGTCAGCGCCCCGCCACCAGCCGCGCGAACGCCTCGAGGATCAGCGGCGCGGCGTCCGGGCCGACGGCGTTGACTTCGCCGTACCACCGCTTCTGCGCGCCGAACGTGAATGGCGGCTTCTCGTCCCACTGCGCCTTCGGGATGATGTACCCGATCTCGTCGTTCGCCAGACCGAACAGCATCTTCACCGGCGCGGTCATCACCTGCTTGGCCGGCGTCTCGAAGGGGGCGTCAGGGTAGTCCGCGTGGGGATCGCGCACGATCCCGCCAAGGCTCAACTCCGGATAGAGCTCGCCGGGGGC
>VGXH01000603.1 GCA_016873405.1 bacterium | reverse complement strand
CTGCGGCCCGCGCCCCAGCCGCTGCAGGTAGGCGATCACGGCCGTCATCTCGCTGTTCGGAGCCAGGGTCACGCTCTTGGCCGCCAGGTCGTCGGTGATCAGCTTCGCCTGGCTGGCGTAGCGCTGCCCGGCGAGCGCCAGGTCCTGGTCGGTGTACGGCACGCCCAGCTTCTGCTGCGCGCCCAGGCGGTGCTTCACCACGGCGGGGTCCACGGTCTTCGTCTTGAAGTGCCTGTACGCGGGCATATTCGAGGCCGGCGACGTCGAACGCGGGTCCATCAGGTGCATGTAGTGCCACAGGTTGTCGTACTTGCCCCCCGCGCGGGCCAGGTCCGGACCCGTGCGCTTGCTGCCCCACTGGAACGGGCGGTCCAGCAGCGACTCCTCCAGACGCGAGTACTCGCCGTAGCGCAGCACCTCGTGGCGGAAGGGCCGGATCATCTGGCTGTGGCAGACGTAGCAGCCCTCCCTGACGTAGATGTCGCGTCCGGCCAGTTCCAGCGGGCTGTACGGCTTCTGCACCCACTTGGCCTGCTCGGCCAACGCCGGGTCGGCGGCCGCCTGCTGCTCGGTGATCTGGTGCGGCACCTTGTTGCTGGCCAGGACCGTGGGGATGATCTCCACGGCGCCGCCGACCAGGATGGCGAGCAGCGCCAGCACCGTGAACACGAGCGCGTTGCGCTCGATGAGGCCGTACCAGTAGCCCCAGCGCTTCTGCTGCAGGCCGTAGGAGATGATCATCGCCACGCTGACGACGATCAGAAGGGCCAGCACCACGGGGCTGAGCATCGAGCCGGCGGCGCCGAACCAGACCGACAGGACGATCAGCGCGAACATGAACAGCATCGGCGCGCTGGTCAGCAGCTGCCACGCGCTTTCCTTGTCGCCGGCCGGCCGTTTCGCGGGCACCTGCACGCTCACCGTGACCGGCTTGCCCTGCCGCGCAGTCATGATCAGGTTCCAGACCAGCAGCAGCGAGCCGAGCAGGAAGATGACGCCGCCCAGCAGGCGCATGTGGTACATCGGCACGCTGTTGGACAGGCCCTCGATGAAGTCGGGGTACCGCAGGAAGCCCTCGGCATCCAGCGCGCGCCAGAACAGGCCCTGGCTGACGCCGCCCACCCACATCGACACCAGGTACATCAGGATGGCGACGGTCCCGGTCCAGAAGTGCAGCTCGGCCAGCTTCGTGCTGTACAGCTTCGTGCCGTAGAGGCGCGGCACCAGCCAGTAGAGGATGCCGAACGTCATGAACGCGTTCCAGCCGAGCGCGCCGCCGTGCGCGTGGCCGATGATCCAGTCCGTGTAGTGCCCCAGGGCGCTGACGCTCTTGATCGACAGCAGCGGGCCCTCGAAGGTGGCCATGCCGTAGAAGGTCACGGCGACGACGAAGAACTTGATCACCGGGTCGGTGCGCAGCTTGTCCCAGGCGCCGCGCAGCGTCAGCAGCCCGTTGAGCATGCCGCCCCAGGACGGCGCCCACAGCATGATCGAGAACACCATGCCCAGGGTCTGCGCCCAGTCCGGCAACGCGGTGTAGAGCAGGTGGTGGGGGCCGGCCCAGATGTAGAGGAAGATCAGCGACCAGAAGTGCACGACCGACAGGCGGTACGAGTACACCGGGCGCTCGGCGGCCTTCACCATGAAGTAGTACATCAGTCCCAGCGGCGGCGTGGTCAGGAAGAAGGCCACGGCGTTGTGGCCGTACCACCACTGGACCAGCGCGTCCTGCACGCCGGCGAACACCGGGTAGCCGTGCAGCAGGCTGGTCGGCAGCTGCAGGTTGTTGACGATGTAGAGGACGGCGATGGTGACGATCGTCGAGATGTAGAACCAGATGGCGACGTAGAGGTTCTTCTCGTTGCGGATCGCCAGCGTCCAGAAGAAGTTCACCGCGAAGATGACCCACACGACCACGACCATCAGGTCGATCGGCCAGATCAG
>VGXH01000602.1 GCA_016873405.1 bacterium | reverse complement strand
CCCCGGGGACGCGACCGCCCGTGATGGTTGGATTTCGCGCCGATCCGGCAAGGGGAGGATGGTTTCGATGGAAACGCTCTGGACCGACCCGAAGGTGGCCGAGCTGTTCCGGCACAAGGTGGGCTTGGCCGAGATGCTCAAGGGCGGGGTCATCATGGACGTGACCAACGCCGAGCAGGCGAGGATCGCGCAGGAGGCCGGCGCGGTGGCCGTGATGGCCCTCGAGCGGATCCCCTCGGACATCCGCAAGGCCGGCGGCATCGCCCGCATGTCCCAGCCAGCCATGATCAAGGCCATCCAGGACGCGGTCTCGATCCCGGTCATGGCCAAGGTACGCATCGGCCACTTCGCCGAGGCGCAGATCCTGCAGGCCCTCGGCGTCGACTTCATCGACGAGTCCGAGGTGCTGACGCCGGCCGATAACGCGAACCACATCCACAAGCACGACTTCAAGGTGCCGTTCGTCTGCGGCTGCCGGAACCTGGGCGAGGCGCTGCGGCGCGTCGGCGAGGGCGCGGCGATGATCCGCACCAAGGGCGAGGCGGGCAGCGGCGACGTCGTGGAGGCCGTCACGCACATGCGTGAGGTCATGACCGCGATCCGGCGCCTGACCACGCTGCGCGAGGACGAACTGATGGCCGAGGCCAAGAACCTCGGCGCGCCGTACCACCTGGTCGTGGCGACCGCGCGGCTGGGCAAGCTGCCCGTGCCGAACTTCGCCGCCGGCGGCATCGCGACGCCGGCCGACGCGGCGCTCATGCGCCAACTCGGCGCCGAGACCGTGTTCGTCGGCAGCGGCATCTTCGCCAGCGAGGATCCCGCGCCGCGGGCGCGCGCCATCGTGCTGGCCTCGACGCACTTTGACGACCCGCAGGCCCTGCTCGAGGTCTCGATGGACCTGGGCGAGCCGATGCGCGGCCGCGCCGTGAACGAGATGCAGGAGTGCGAGAAGCTGGCGGGCCGCGGCTGGTGATGGCCCGGTCGGCGGCAAAGCCGGTCGGCCTGCTGACGCTGCAGGGCGACTACGAGCGCCACGAGGCGTCGCTGCGCGCCCTCGGCTGCGCGACGACCGGCGTGCGGCGTCCGGCCGACCTGGCGCGCGTCGGCTGCTTGGTCATTCCGGGCGGCGAGTCCACGACCCTCACGCGCCTGATCGAGTCGGCCGGCCTGCGGGAACCGCTGCTCGAGTTCGCGCGGGAACGGCCGGTCATGGGCACCTGCGCCGGGCTGATCATGCTGGCCCGTTCGCTGGCGGACGAGGACGCGCGCGTCCACGGCGTGCGCACGCTCGGCGTGCTCGATTGCGCGGGGCGGCGCAACGCCTACGGCCGGCAGGTCGACTCGTTCACGGCGCCGGTCTCGCTGCGGGGAGACGCCGCGGGCGCAGAGCCGTATCCGGCCGTGTTCATCCGGGCGCCGCGGATCACGGCCTGCGGCTCCGGCGTCGAGATCCTGGCCGAACACGAGGGCAGCCCGGTCGTGGTGAGGCAGGGGCGGATACTGGGCCTGACGTTTCATCCCGAGTTGACCGGGGACCTGCGGCTGCACCGGCTGTTCCTGGGGCTGGGATGATGGCGTTCGGCGGCGGGCGGTCGGTGGCCGGCGCGAGCGGCGCGCGACCGAACCGCGCTGTGGTTCACGGGGCATGGCGTGGTGCGCGGCGGAAGGCGGCGGCGATGGTCGGCAAGCCGGAAAACACTGGGGGTCGACGGAGCGCGGGTCTGTTCTTGGCACTGATGGCCCTGGCGGCGGGGGCCGGTTGCGGCGGCGACGACGGCGGCGGCGGCAACCAGCCGCAGCCCTGCGCGATCACCGATGTCAGCACCGGCGCTCAGACGTCCTGGCTGGTGGGCGTGGACGGGCCGGTGAACCTGCGCTGGGGGCGCACGGGCGCGGCCACGACCGTGAAGATCGAACTGCTCAAGGCCGGCGCCGTGGTGGCGATC
>VGXH01000601.1 GCA_016873405.1 bacterium | reverse complement strand
CCGCCGACGGCCGGCGGCCTCCGCCTGGACGGCCGCCCCTACGCGGACCTCGATCCGGCGGAGCTGCGCGCGGGCATGGCCTTCGTCGCGCAGGATCCCGTGCTGTACGACGTGAGCCTGGCGGAGAACATCCGTTTCGGCCTGCAGGACGCCACCGACGCCGAGGTGCGCCGGGCGGCCGAGCGGGCCGGCGTGGTCGACTTCGCCGACCGCCTGCCCGAGGGCCTGGGCACGGTCACCGGCGAGCGCGGCGTGCGGTTGAGCGGCGGCCAGCGGCAGCGCATCGCCCTGGCGCGCGCGTTCCTGCGGGATCCCGGCCTGCTGGTATTGGATGAACCGACCAGCGCCCTGGACGCGAACGCCGAGGAGGAGATCCGCCTGGCCATGCGCGCGGCCATGCAAGGGCGCACCGCCGTGGTGATCGCCCACCGCCTGTCCCTGGTGCGGGACCTGGACCTGATCGTCGTGCTGGCCGAGGGCCGGGTGATCGAGAGCGGGACGCACGCCCAACTCCTGGCCCGGCGGGGACTTTACGCGTCCCTGCACACCGCCCAACAAGGCATCGATGGCACAAAATAAATTCCCAAAATAAATTCCCAAAATACAACTTGACGCCCGGCCGATCGGGGTCTAACATGATTGATGGGGGCAAGTTTCGGGTCGGGACATCCGCTTTTGCGGCGTCGGGCCGACCCGGACACAGGAGGACGGTCGCATATGAAGAAGGCGTACAGCAGGCCGGAGCTGAAGACCAAGCGCTTGGAACTTGGCGTGTTCGGCGATTACTCCAACGATCGGCGCGGCGCCAAGCCTCCTTCGCCGGCGGATGTGATCGAGCAGTTGCGGCTGCACATGGAATAGCCGGGACCCGGGCGCCACGTTGCGGCTGAAGTGCTTGCGGCCGGAACCGACACCGGGAACCGAGCGGAGACGCGCAGGGCCGCCCCGCCGAGGGGCGGCCTGTTCCATGTGTGCCCGGCCGGCGGCAGCGGCGCACATGCCGATTGACCTCCAGCGTTCCCGGCCCCATGAATGATCCTCACCGGCGCCTGGCCGCGTCGGTCGCCACGCCAACGGGGAGCGGACGATGCACGGGAATTCAGACTGGAACGGGCCGCGATCGCCGCGGCTGCTCGCGCTGGCGCTGGGACTGGGGCTGGCCCTGGCGGGCACGGCCGCAGCCGGCGCCGTGGACGTGCCGGTGCGTCGCTGGGGCCTGGGCCTCGAGAGCGGCGTCATGAAGCTGCAGGAAGGCGCCTGGGACTATGCCGCGGCCGACCAGTTCGGACGCCTGCGGCTGTCGCGCGGGCTCAGCCGCCACTGGACCGTGGGCGCCGCCTGGCTGGTGGGCCACACGCGCGCTGGCGTGGACCGGCGCGGCGCCGAAGCCGGCTGGTCGTTCCACTCCGAGCCTCCCTACCGCACGCTCATCAGCCAGCCGCTGCTGGAACTGGAGCATCGCCTGACGCCGGGCGCCGTGGTCAGCCCGGTGCTCAGCGCCGGCGTCGGCCTCACCTCGTGGCGCGTGATCGAAAGCGCCTCCGACGGCGTCGGCTGGTTCCCCGACGGCGAGGCGATCAGCGGCTTCGACGCGGACGGCGATCCGGTCGAACTGTCGGGCTCCAACCCGACGTTCTCCTTCGGCCTGGGGATCGATGTCACGATGACAGGCTCGCTGCACCTGGGCCTTGGCGTTCGCCACCAGGTGCTGCACGGCAACGACCGCGACAACGTCGGCCTGAGCGAGCGCTGGGGCCCCGAGCACGTGGACGCCAACACGGCGCTGACCGGCGCCTGGGCCGCGCTGACCTGGTGGCCGGGCTCCTCGGACAGCGACGGCGACGGCGTCCCGGACGACCGCGACCGCTGCCCGGACCAGCCCGAGGATCGCGACGGCTTCAACGACCTGGACGGCTGTCCGGACCTGGACAACGACGGCGACGGCCCCC
>VGXH01000600.1 GCA_016873405.1 bacterium | reverse complement strand
GGCCTGATCTTCGAGAAGGCGCAGAACAAGATCCAGGACCCGGCCAAGCTGCGCCAGCTCGTGGTCGAGCTGATCGGCAAGGAGAACTGGTCGGCGATGTCGGCCGACGTGAAGGGCGACGCCTACGAGGGGCTGCTCGAGCGCAACGCGCAGGACGTGAAGGGGGGCGCGGGGCAGTACTTCACGCCGCGCGTCCTCATCGACGCCATCGTGGACTGCGTGCGCCCGCAACCGGGCGAGATCGTCGCCGACCCCGCCTGCGGCACGGGCGGCTTCCTGCTCTCCACGCACGAGTACGTGAAGAACCACTTCGAGCTGGACCGTGACCAGAAGCGCCACCTGCGCTTCGAGGCGCTGCGCGGGGTGGAGCTGGTGCCCAACGTCTCGCGCCTGTGCGGGATGAACCTCTACCTGCACGGCATCGGCCCCGACGGCGCCGACGATCACGAGCCGCCGATCCGCACCGACGATGCGCTGCGCGACGAGCCGGGCGCGCACGTCGACGTGGTCGTCACCAATCCGCCCTTCGGCAAGAAGTCTTCGATCACGGTGGTCAACGAGGAGGGCGAGTCCGACCGCCAGACGCTCACGTACAATCGCCCCGACTTCTGGACGACGACCTCGAACAAGCAGCTCAACTTCGTCCAGCACGTGAAATCGCTGCTCAAGGTTCACGGCCGCGCCGCCGTCGTCGTACCGGACAACGTGCTCTTCGAAGGGGGCGCGGGTGAGACCGTGCGCCGGAACCTGCTCAAGGAGTGCGAGGTCCACACGCTGCTGCGGCTGCCGACCGGCATCTTCTACGCGCAGGGTGTGAAGGCTAACGTGCTCTTCTTCGATCGCCGGCCCGGCGCGAAGGATCCGTGGACCAGGTCGGTCTGGGTCTACGACCTGCGCACCAACAAGCACTTCACGCTCAAGACCAGGCGCATGACGCGTGCCGACCTCGACGAGTTCGTCGCGTGCTACCGCCCCGGCGATCGGAACCAGCGGCAGGCGACGTGGTCCGAGGCGACTCCGGAAGGGCGCTGGCGGCCGTACACCTACGACGAGATCCTCGCCCGCGACAAGGTGAGCCTCGATCTCTTCTGGCTGCGCGACGAGAGCCTGGAGGATTCGGCGAGCCTCCCCGAGCCGCACCTATTGGCGCAGGAGATCGCCGACGACCTGCGTTCGGCGCTGGCGCAGATCGAGGACGTGCTCGGGGATCTGGAGCAGCGGGTGGATGCCGGCGCCGGCGAGGAGGCATAGGCGGTGCGCATCGCACACCCGGCGCTCGTTCCCTCGGCACACGCAGGCCAGGTCATCGCCCGGCAGGCGCCCAACAACAGCATGCAGCGGGCGGCGCTGCGCGCCGCCGCTGATGCTAAGCGTTTGCCAGGCCGAACTGGGTGTGGGCCGGCATCTCCTCGATCTCAGCCATCGTGATCGTCAGCACCGGCGCCAGCTCCAGTTCCGGGTAGCGCCCGGGTCGCCCGGTCAGCGCAGGTCGGCGATCTCGGCGCTGTTGGCGTGCCCGTCGCCGTCGCTGTCCAGGGAGGCAATCACTTCCACCGCGGCGGCGTCGCGGCCCGCGTCGAGGCAGGCCGTCCCGCAGGGATTGAGCGTCTCGACCATGGTCAGCGGCAGGTCCGACCATCCCTCCGGCGCGTGGATGAGGAAGTGGCAATCGTCGCAGGGATTGGTCGTCACCTCCTCCAGTTCGTCGTCGAGGATGCCGCCGCCCGTGTGGCAGGTCTGGCAGTCATCCAGGCGCGTGCCGATGGTGTGCCGGTACACCTCGACGAAGGCGTTGATGTCGGCGTCGCTGGCGTGCCCCTGGTAGGATCTCGACGAGGTCAAGGTCGGGTCGTCGTTTTCGGAGCACGACGACAGGCCGCAAGCCGTGCCTGCCCGGTGAAGGCGGTCCCGTCACCTCATCCGCCGGCTGGGGAGGGTGACCTCCCGAGGG
>VGXH01000599.1 GCA_016873405.1 bacterium | reverse complement strand
GTGATGCCGTTGGACGAGAGCGTGGCGATCATGCGGACCATGGACGCGGTGCGGGCGCAGTGCGGGGTGCGGTATCCGGCGGACGGGCGGGACTGAGGCGCCTGACGTCGAGCGGCCGGTCCTGGGTTCGCCCCCGGACCGGCCGCTCCCGTGTGCCATCGCGCGTCGTCGGCCGGTCGCGCCGGCGCCAGTTGCGCCGGCGCAAGTGGCGCGCGCCTAACGCGTCGCCATGTACTCGATGAAGTCCACCAGCTTGCACGAGTAGCCCCACTCGTTGTCGTACCAGGCGACGACCTTCGCGAAGTTGGGGTTCAGCATGATGCCGGCGCCGGCGTCGAAGATGGACGTGCGCGCGTCGTGGTTGAAGTCCGAGGAGACGACGTCGTCCTCGGTGTAGCCGAGGATGCCCTTCAGTTCGCCCTCGCTGGCGGCCTTCATCGCGGCCTTGATGGCGGCGTAGGCCGAGTCGGCGTCGGCGCCGGGCGCCTTCTCCAGGCGGCAGGTCAGGTCGACCACCGACACGTTCAGAGTCGGCACGCGGAAGGCCATGCCGGTGAGCTTGCCCTTCAGCTGCGGGATGACCTTGCCCACGGCCTTGGCCGCGCCGGTCGACGAGGGGATGATGTTGCCGGCGGCGGCGCGGCCGCCGCGGTAGTCCTTCTTGCCGCCGGGGCCGTCCACGGTCTTCTGCGTGGCGGTGGTGGCGTGCACGGTGGTCATCAGGCCTTCGGCGATGCCCCAGTTGTCGTTGAGCACCTTGGCCACGGGCGCCAGGCAGTTGGTGGTGCAGGAGGCGCACGACACGAACTTCTCGCCCTTGTAGCTCTGGTGGTTCACGCCCATGACGAACATCGGCGTGTCGTCCTTCGAGGGCGCCGACATGACGACGCACTTGGCGCCCGCCTTGAGATGGCCGGCGGCCGAGGCCTCGTCCAGGAAGAAGCCGGTGGACTCGCAGATGTAGTCGGCGCCGACATCGCCCCACTTCAGGTTGGCGGGATCCTTCTCCGCGGTCAGGCGGATCTTCTTCCCGTTCACCACCAGGCAGCCGTCGCCCACCTCCACCTTGCCGTTGAACCGCCCGTGGATCGTGTCGTACTTGAGCATGTAGGCCAGCTGCTTCGCGTCGAACAGGTCGTTGATGCCCACGACCTCCATCGAGGGATGGTCCATCGCCGCGCGAAACACGAGCCGACCGATGCGCCCGAACCCGTTGATGCCGATCTTCGTCGCCATGAACTTGCTCCTTGCTTCTGGCCACTCCCGCGGCGGCGCGACCCTCCGTCCGCCGTCCCTGCCGGTCCCGTTCAGGGTCAATGGTTAGTCCAGCGGCGCCGCCGCGTCAATTCCGATGCGAGGGGACCGCGGAACCGCGGTTCCCCCGGCGGCGCCCGCCTGTTATCATGCCGGCGCCGGGCCCGGCGCAGCACCGCCGGGCGGCGCGGGAGGGCCTGTGCAGATCGTGATCGTGGGCGGCGGGACCGTGGGCACCGAGGTGGCCGTGCACCTGCAGCGTTCGGGCCATTCGGTGGCGCTGGTGGAGCCGCGGCCGGAGCGGTGCGCCGAACTGGCCGAGAAGCTGGACATCCTGGTGGTCGAGGGCAGCGGCGCCAGTCCACGCACCCTGGAACAGGCCGGCATCGCCGGGGCGGGCATGCTGCTGGCGGTCAGCTCCGTGGACGAGGCCAACATCCTGGCCTGCAGCCTGGCCGCCCAGTACGGGGTGCCCACGCGCATGGCGCGCATCCGCAGCAGCGGCGAGTTCCGGGTCAAGGGCTCGCCCATCAATCTGGAAAAGCTGGGCATCACGCGCATCATCGATCCTGAGCACGTCATGGTGCGGGTCATCGCGCAGATCGCCCACATCCCGGGCGCCAGCGAGGTCTTCAGCTACCACGACGGGGAGATCCTGCTGGCGCGCCACATCATGCGCGCAGGCATGCCGATCATCG
>VGXH01000598.1 GCA_016873405.1 bacterium | reverse complement strand
CGCCGTGACGAACCTCGACTGGGCCGCGCTCGAGGACCGTCTCCGCCTGGCCGATCCCTGTCGCGCCGTGGGCCGGGTCAGCAATCTCGTCGGCATGATCATCGAGGTTTCCGACCTGGGAGCCCCGGTGGGCTCGCTCTGTCGCATCGAGACCGGGCGCCATCGGGAGCCGGTCCTCTGCGAGGTCGTCGGCTTCCGCGAGGACCGCCTGCTGGTGATGCCCTATCAGACGTCCCGCGGCGTGGCCCCGGGCTGTCGCGCGACCATCCTGGCCAGCCAGCTGACGGTGCCGTGCGGCGAGGCGCTGCTGGGGCGCGTGCTGGACGGGCTGGGCCGGCCGCTGGACGGCGGACCGAGCCTGGCGACGGCGCCGCGCACCTTGCTCGGCGGCGCTCCGCCGCACGCCATGCGTCGCCGCCGCGTGGCCGACCCGGTCTCGACCGGCATCCGCTCCCTGGACGCCATGGTCACCGCCGCCCGCGGGCAGCGGATGGGCATCTTCGCCGGCAGCGGCGTCGGCAAGTCCGTCCTGCTGGGCATGCTGGCGCGGCAGGCCCGTGTGGACGTCAACGTGCTGGCGCTGATCGGCGAGCGCGGGCGGGAGGTGCGCGAATTCATCGAACGCGACCTCGGTCCGGAGGGGCTGGCGCGCAGCGTGGTCGTGGTCGTCACCTCCGACGAGAGCGCCGTCATGCGGGCGCGCGGGGCGGACACGGCGATGACCGTCGCCGAGCATTTCCGGGACAGCGACCGCGAGGTGCTGTTCATGATGGATTCGGCCACTCGCTACGCCATGGCGCTGCGCGAGATCGGCCTGGCGGCGGGCGAACCGCCGACCACCAAGGGCTATCCGCCGTCGACCTTTGCGGCGCTGCCGCGCCTGTGCGAGCGCGCCGGCTGGTCGGAGATCAATGCCATGACCGCCTTCTTCACGGTGCTCATCGAGGGCGACGACATCCACGACCCCGTGGGCGACGCCATGCGCTCGATCCTCGACGGGCACGTCATGCTGAGCCGCGACCTCGCGCGCCGCCACCACTACCCGGCCGTCGACGTGCTGGGCAGCGTCAGCCGCCTGCGCGCGGACGTCGTCGGCCCGGCCGACCGCGAGGCCGGCGCCCGCCTCATGCGCTGGCTCAGCGCGCTGGAGGAGAACCGCGACCTGGTGAACATCGGCGCCTACGTCACGGGCGCCGATCCGATCCTGGACGAGGCGCTCGCGCGCGAGGCGGACATCGCCGCGTTCCTGCGCCAGGACGTGTGCGAGGCCACCGACGTCGAGACCAGCCTGGCGGGCCTGCGCCGGCTGACCGGCGTCGACCCGGGCCTGGTCTGACATGCCGTTCCGCTTCCGTCTCGCCAGGGTCCTGAAGGTCCGCCGGCTCGTGCAGGAGCAGCGCACGCGCGAGGTGGCGGCGGCCGAACGGACGCTGCGGTCCTGCCGGGAAACCGAGGACCGCCTGGCCGAGTCCGTGCGGAGGCTGCTCGAAGCGCCGCCGGCGGGCGCGGGCGAGGCGCTGGACGTGCGCGACCTGGTCGAACTGTCGCTGCGCCTGCGGCGCCTGCAGGACGAGCACCGGGCCGCTGGGAACGCCACGCGCGCCGCCGGGCGCGAGCTGGACCGCCGGCGCGAATTGCTGACCGCGGCCTGGCGGGACGTCGAGGTCCTGAGGAAGCTCGAGGAGCGCCAGCGGGCGCAGTGGGAAGCGGAGCAGCGCCGGCTCGAGGGGCGCCTGCTGGACGAGGTGGGCGGCCAGCGGGCCGACCGCCTTCGCCGGTCAAAGGCTTCCGCCTGAGCGGCACGTGTTGCCGCCGGCGGCGGGCCGCCGCGACGGTCCGGGCCGCCGCAACGGGCGGCTGCGGCCGGTTTCGGTGCCGTGGGCGCCCGGTGCGGCGGCGGGAACGGGTGTTGCGAGGGCGGCTGAGCCGTCGGCCGCTCCGGCGAGAACTTGAGG
>VGXH01000597.1 GCA_016873405.1 bacterium | reverse complement strand
CCGCGCTGGTCGAGGAGTTCATCGACGGCCGCGAGTTCCACGTGACGCTGTGGGGCAACGGCACCATCGAGATGCTGCCCCCGGCGGAGATGGACTTCTCGGCCTTCGCGGACGTGCGCGAGAGGATCTGCTCGTACGACAGCAAGTTCAACCCGGAGTCGGACAGCTACCGGCGCATCCGCTCCCTGATCCCCGCGCCGTTGGACGACGACCAGACGCGCGCGCTGGAATCCGTGTGCATCGCCGCCTACCGGGCTCTGGGCTGCCGCGACTACGCGCGCCTGGACCTGCGCCTGCGCGACGGGATCTTCCAGATCCTCGACATCAACCCCAACGCGGATGTCTCGAAGGACACCAGCTTCAGCTGCGCGGCGAAGGTGGCCGGCTACTCGTACGGCGCGCTGGGCAGCCGCATCGTGCGGCTGGCGGCGCGGCGGCACCCGGTGTTCGGCGGGCAGTAAGCGAAGCGGGGGACGCCGGCCCGATCCCGGCGCTCCGCTTGTTCGGCCGCTTCAGCGCAACAGCACGAGCTTCCGGCTCACCCCGCCCCCGTCCTCGCCCTGCAGACGCGCCAGGTAGCAGCCGGCCGGCGCCGGGCGGCCGGTGTCGTCGCGACCGTCCCAGCGATAGCTGTGCGCACCGGCAGCGAGCGCGCCGTCCGCCAGGACGCGCAGGCAGCGGCCGCGGGCATCGAAGACCGCCAGTCGGACCCGGGCGGCGCTCGCCAGCTCGGCCGTGACGTCGACCGCCGGGTTGAACGGGTTGGGCCAAGCCACGAGGCGCCAATCAGGCCGCGGCACGGCGCCGCCGACCGCGGCGACCCCGCCGTCCTGCTCGCAGACGAACCCCGCGCCGGCGGACGCGCGCTCATGGAACAGCGCGCCGGCGCCGGCCTCGTGCAGCAGCACCCAGCGGACCCACGGCTCGAGCAGCAGCCACACCGTATCCTGCTGGGCCTGCCGCGAGATCCCCGCCGAGCACGACTCGCCGAGGTCGCACAGGAAATCGTAGGCGTTGAACTGGCAGTGGCTGGCCCCGGTGATCGTCACCAGCGCGCGCCAGCCGCCCAGCGCGCCGTACATGGGGATCTGGTGCCAGGCCGGCGGCGTCACGCAGTCATTCGTACCGGCGAACAGCAGGCCGGGGCGGTCCAGCGCGGCGCAGGCCGCGATCGCGGAGGGATTCGTCTCGGCGGCGGCGAACGTGGCGAAGGCGGTCAGGGACGGATCGCCGGCCGCGGCCAGCTTGGCGCAGCCGCCGCCCATGCTGTGCCCCATCACCAGCGCGCGCGGTCCCATGCGCCCGAAGAACGGCGAGGCCGGGTCCGCGCCCGCGTCGCGCAGCGTGCGCGCGGCGAACGCCAGGTCCAGGGCGAACTGCGGGTGGCTGGGGAACAGCTCGCCGCCGGTGCGCGGCACGGCGACGACGCAACCGATCCCGGCCAGCCGGCTCGCGATCCACCCGTAGGCGCCGGCCGGCATCTGGAACCCGTGGCCGAAAGCGACGGCTGCAAACCCGGCCCCGGCCGCCGGCACAGCCACCGGCTGCCCGGCGCCGGCCGTGGTCGCGGGATAGTAGAGATCCACCGGCACGGCGCGGCCGCCGCGCGCGGGGTCGTTCCAGGTCACGTCGGCCGTGCCCACGGCGTACTGCGCGTGGGCCAGGCCGGTCCACAGGACGAGGACGGCGGCCGGCAGGATCCGGGAACGCATGGTGAACCTCATCTTTCCGGGCTTCGGGGTGCGAGCGCCACAAATGATCGTAACACGCCCTTGCTGCGTGCCGCCGAGATTGTGTCCGCTCCGTCCGGGGCCGGAGACGGGTGGTTTTGTTTGATTTTAGGTGGTCTTTTTTGACCATGCGTTACGGATCCCGGGCCCCCGCTGCGCCGGACACAATTTCCACGGCACAACCGATCGGCGGCCGCCGTCAGCGAGCTGCCGGCGGCGCCGCGAT
>VGXH01000596.1 GCA_016873405.1 bacterium | reverse complement strand
CCAGCTGAACGACAGCACGCCGTAGCCGGCCTGCAGGTTCGTGAACGTGCCGCTGAGCGTCTTGGTCATGTACACCGCACCGTCGGCGCCGTTGTAGGCCAGCAGCGTCCAGCCCGCCAGCGAGGTGCCGGCCGGGCCGGCCAGCTCGACCAGTTCGCCGCTGTCGGTGCCGGCGTTGTCGTAGTGGAACTCGTTGATCCAGACGTTGGCCAGCGCCGGCGCGGTCACCGTGACGGGCGCCGTGTCGGCGTGCTGGGCGCCGTCGTCGTCCGTCACCGTCAGCGTGGCGGTGTAGGAGCCGGCCGCCGCGTAGGCGTGCGTCGGGTTGGCCGCGGTGCTGGTCGCGCCGTCGCCGAAATTCCACAGCCAGGCGGCAATCGTGCCGTCGCTGTCGCTCGAGCCCGCCGACGAGAAGGCGATGTTCGCGCCCGTGGTGCCGCTGTAGGGGCCGTTGGCCTGCGCGACCGGCGCCACGTTGGGCGCGGTGATCGTCACCGCGGCGGTGTCCGAGTGCTGCGCGCCATCGTCGTCGGTGACCGTCAGCGTGGCCGTGTAGGAGCCCGCCGCCACGTAGGCGTGCGCGGGGTTGGCCGTCGTCGCGGTGGCGCCGTCGCCGAAGTTCCACGACCAGGCGACGATGGTGCCGTCGCTGTCGGTCGAGCCCGCGGAGGAGAACGTGATCGACTGGGCCGTCAGCGCGGCGTAGGGGCCGTTGGCCTCGGCCACCGGCGCCACGTTGGGCGGCGGCGGGGTGCCGAAGGTCTGGCCCGTGTTCACCGCGCCGGGGGTGCCGGCGGCGGCGGGCTGCCACGTGAACGCGCTGTAGACGGTGCCGCTGCCGGCCAGCCGCAGGGTCCAGCCCACCGGCGAGGTGGTCGACTCGGCGACGCCGATGTCGGTCGATGCGCTGCCGGCGGCCGGGCCGTCGGTGGCCGTGAACGCGCCCTCGTAGCTGAGGAACTGCACGACCTGGCCGGAGCTGTTGACCAGCGCCAGCCCGTCGGGGCTGCCGTTCTGCATGCCGGCGAACGCGAAGCTGGCGGTGCCGAAGCCGGACAGCTGGTTCGGCAGCGTGCCGGACAGGTTCACCGTCAGGTACATCGCCCCGCCGCTGCCGTTGTAGCCGACCACCGACCAGCCGCTCAGCGACGCGCCGGCCGTACCGCAGACTTCGACCAGTTCGCCGGTGTCGGTGCCGTCGTTGTCGTAGTGGATCTCATTGATCCAGACGACCGCGCCACCTCCACCGCCGCCGGTCGGCGTGGCCGAAACGGTTGCCGACGCGGCCGACTCGTTGCCGGTCACGTCGTCGGCCGTCACGCGGTACCAGTACGTGACCCCGCCGGTGACGGCGTTGTCGGCGTAGGCGCTGTTGGCCAGCAGCGTGCCGTTCAGCGCGCTGAACGGGCCGGCCGCCGCGGTGGCGCGGTAGACGGTGTAGCCGGCCAGGTCGGGTTCGGCGTTGTTGGCCCAGTCGAGCGTCACCGTGCCGGCGCCCGCCGTCGCGACCAGGCCCGTGGGCGCCGCCGGCGGCGTCGTGTCGCCGGCGCCGCAACTGCCGCTGAACAGGCAGGCCACCCACTCGGGGTGGTCGATGAACGGGTTGCGGTTGCCCTGGTAGGAATAGACCGCGTCGTTGCGGGCCTGTTCCTTGGCGTCGACGGGATCGTCCAGATGCCATTGCAGCACGGTGGTCAGCAGGCCCATGTAGGCCGTGCTCTCGTTGGCGCCGGTGTTCGAAGCCTCGATCAGCGCCAGGGTGTTCGTCAGGATCAGGTTGGGCTCGGCGTAGCCGGTCACGCCGTGCGTGCCGCCCTCGTAGCGCACGTCCATGTACAGCAGCGCGCGCGCGACGTCGCCGCGGCGGTCCCACCAGGTCTCCCAGTAGGTGACGTCCGCCCAGTTCGACCAGCCGGGGTAGATGCCCGTGCCGCCGCCCACCCCGTTCACCAGCTTTT
>VGXH01000595.1 GCA_016873405.1 bacterium | reverse complement strand
CCACCCAACGGCACCGGCATCGCGGCGCAGGCCTTCCCGAATCCCGCCGCCGGCGGCACGGCGCTCCGTTTCGCCCTCTCTCGTCCGGGCCGGGTCACCGCCGCGGTCTACGATGTCCGCGGGCGGCGCGTGCGCGAATTGACGGCAACCGATGCGAACGCCGGCCCGCAGGCCATCGCGTGGGACGGACGTGATGGCGAGGGGCGCCGAGCGCCGGCCGGCGCGTACTACGCGCGGGCCCGGACACCCGACGGCGATGCCGTCGCGAGAATCGTCCTGCTCCGCTGAGGGCGTGGAGTTCGACCTGAAGCCGCACGACGTGATCGCGGGGCAGAGGGAGCGGGGCTAGTCCGGGCTAGATCCTCGCGTCCGAAAGCAACTCGTCCACCGACTTCGCCTCGCCCCCGGGCGCCTCGTCCGGCGCGCCGGCCACCGGCTTGCCGTCGGCGTCGACGTTCACCGAGAGGAAGTCCGCCACCTCGAGCTTGCGGTTGTCCGCCAGATCGATCAGGAACTGGTCGTCGCGCTCCAGTCGGCGGCCCTTCTTGTCCCGGGTGATTCGCACCAGCGGGCTGTCCCACTTGTCGCCGCGCGCGGTGACGTAGCCGCGGCTGCCGTCGCTGAGCACCACGTCGCTGCCGGGCGGGTACAGGCCCACCGCGCGCACCAGGGCCATGAGCGCGTTCGGGTGGAAGGCGGCGCGGTCCTTCAGGATGAACTCGAAGGCGCGGCGCGGCGGCATCGGGTTCTTGTAGGGGCGCGCCGCGGTCAGCGCCTCGAAGACGTCGCAAACCTGAATCAGCGCGGCGATCGGGCTGTGCACGGCCCAAGGTGGCATCTTCGGGTAACCGCCGCCGTCGTGGCGGATGTGGTGGCCCCAGGCTCCGGCCACGATCAGCGGGCTGACGTTGCCGCGCGCCAACAGCAGGCGCGCGCCGATCTCGGCGTGGGTTTCGGCGATGCGACGCTCGTCCGGGTCCAGCTTGTCCGGCTTGTAGAGGATCTCGTCGGGCACCTTGGCCTTGCCCAGGTCGTGCAGCAGGCCGGCCGTGGCCAGCTCGCCCAGCTTGTGTTCGGGCCAGCCCATCTCGCGCCCCACGGTCAGCGCCAGCGTCGACACGCGCACCGAGTGCCCGATCGTGTAGCTGTCGTAGTCCGGGTAGCGCATCAGATTCATGATGTTCATGGTCTCGCGGTCGGCACTGACCTGGAGTTGCTCGCTCACCGACTGCGTGCGGGAGAGGTCCAGCTCGCCGTCGCGCCCGACCACGGCGTGGTTGCCGGCCACCGTCTCGTACATGGACTGGAAGATGGGCAGCAGCGGCGCCAGGTCGTTCTGGATCGAGCGACCCAGACCGCCGCCCTCGCCGTCCTCGTCGTCCTCGGTGAAGTCGAACTGGATCAGCGACGGGTCCACCGTCGAGAAGTCCAACTGGTCCCGCGGCCGGTTCGGGTCCGCCTGGCGGAAGTGCGGCGTCAGCACGATCAGTCGGATGCCCGCGCCGCGCAGCATCGCCATGGACTCGTCCAGCGAGCCGGTGCGCTCGCGCAGTCCGGCCGCCAGGCGGAAGAACGCCGCCACCTCCTCGGCGGTGACGTGCTGCTGGAAGAGGAAGCCGCCGCAGCCCAATCGCTCGGCGAACTCGATCAGGCTCCGCCCGGCGATGGACGGCCCCACCAGGAAGCGGCCGTCGCGGATGAACTTCCCGTCCAGCACGCCGAAGAAGAAGGAGGTCTCGCCGGACTCGCGCAGGCGCTGGTCCAGTTTCGCGGCGAAGTCCTGCCCGAGCGACCTGACCCGGGGGTGCGCGTCGAAGTAGAGCCGGCGCTGGTTGATGCCGCTCGAAAGCAGGATGATCAGGTCGCTGAAGGTGGCGCTCACGGCTGTTGCTCCTGCGTCTGCTGTTCGAGGCGCTCGAGGGCCGCCTGCGCCGCGTCGCGCGCGGAGGCGGGCCACCC
>VGXH01000594.1 GCA_016873405.1 bacterium | reverse complement strand
AGGAAGAGGGCGGCGTTGTTCGGCGGCGCCGCGTCGAAGCGGGCGGACAGCGCGTCCATGGCCACGAAGGCCGTGCCGCCCTCGCTGGTGTAGTCGTAGGTGACGCCTTCGATCGCCAGCGCCACCGGACCGCGCGGTCCGGCCAGGCGCAGCGTGTCGCCGACCGTCAGGCCGGCCTTGCGCGCCAGCGGCTCGCCGATCAGCACGCCGCCGCGGCGCAGGCCGGCCACCGCCGCCGCGGGTGTCCCGGCCAGCAGCGGCAGCCGGCCGGCCAGGTCGGCCTGCGGCACGCCGGGCAACGGGCGGTCGGTCAGGCGCAGCCCGTTCAGCCAGACCGGACGACCGTCGACCGTGGCCACGCGCAGGCGCTTTTGTTCCTCGAGCGAGGCAACCCCGGGCCAGGCCGCAAGCGTCGTGAGCACGTCGCGCTCGAGGAAGGCGTCGTTGCCGGTGCGCTGCCACGACTCGGTGCTGATGTAGACGTCCGCGCGGATGGTCACGTCCAACCACGTGACCAGCGTCTGGCGGAACGAGCCGACCAGGATCGTGATGCCGAACATCATGCTGACGGTCACCGCCAGGGCGGCCACGGCGAAGCTCGTCGTCTGCAGGCGCGCGCGCAGGTTGCGCAGGCCGAGCGCCGCGCCGAAGCCGTCGGGCCGCGCCGCAGCGCAGGCGGCGCGCACGACGGCCGGCACCAGCAGCGGCAGCGCCACCATCATCACGAAGCCGTACAGGAAGCCGCCGAACCTGAGGCCGTGGCCCCAGGCCGCGAACCACAGCGTGCCGGCGGCGGCCAGCGCGGCGGCGCCCAGCGCCAGGCGACCGGCGCCGCGGCCGGCGGCCTCGTGCAGCGCCAGCGGCGAGAGCAGGCGCAGCGGATCGCGGCGCGCCAGGTCCCAGGCCGGCAGCAGGGCGCCGCCCAGGGCGCCGCCCAGCCCGCTGAGCACGCCCAGGAGGATCACCGACGGCGGCAGCACCAGCCGGTCGAGGCCCTCGGTCACGTAGATGCTCGTCAGCGTGGCGCTGACCGTCTGCAAGTTCCGGCTCGCCACCAGCCACCCGAGCGGCACGCCCACCGCGGTGCCCAGCAGGCCCAGGGCGGCGGCCTCGCCCAGCACCAGGGCCAGCACCTGCGCCCGCGTGGCGCCGAGCGACCGCAGCAGGCCGAACTCGCGCCGTCGCCGCACCAGCGACGCCTGCACCGTGGTCAGCACCAGGAAGACGCCGACGAAGACGCTGATCAGGCTCAGCGCCGTCAGGTTCAGGCGGAACGCCGCGAGCAGGCCGGAGGCGTCCTGCCGGCGCTGCTCCGGCGTCTTGACCTGCGCGCCCGGTCCCAGCGTCGCCTGCAGACGCGCCGCGGCCGCCTCCGGGTCGGCGCCCTCGCGCAGGACGACGTCGATCTGGCTGACGCGGCCGCGCCGCCCGAACAGCTCCTGCGCCGGCGCGATGTCCATCACCGCCAGGCGGCGCGGCGCCAGCGGTTCGAAGCGGCGGAAGTCCACCAGCGCGCCCACGACCAGCGCGACGGCGCGGCTGCCGCTGCTGACGGTGACCGTGTCGCCCACCGCCCAGCCCTCGGCCGCGGCCAGTTCCGGCGTGACGGCGACCCAGCCCGGCTCGGCCAGCGCGGCGGCCAGGCTGGCGAAAGGATCCTCGTCGTCGTCGGCGGCGTCCTGCAGCGGGTAGCGCACGGGCGCGAAGACGTCGAACCCCACGAGGTCCAGGTTCAGGTCCGGCCGCCCGGCGACCGCGATGTCGGCCCTGACCAGCGGCCAGGCGCCGTCGACGTCGGGGTCGCCGAGCACCGCCGGCAGCAGCGACTCGGGCAACGTCGGCAGGGCGCCGGTCACCGTCAGGTCGGCCTGGCCGCTGACCGCGCGCACGCTGCCGTCGAAGGCCAGCAGCGAGCCCTGGTTCAGGATCTGGATGGCCACCACCGAGGCGACGCCGAGGGCG
>VGXH01000593.1 GCA_016873405.1 bacterium | reverse complement strand
GCCCACGTAGCCCGGCGGCGCGCCGATCATGCGGGCCACAGCGTGGCGCTCCATGTACTCGGACATGTCCAGCCGCACCAGGTGCGCCTCATCGCCGAACAGTTCGGCGGTCAGCGTCTTGGCCAGCTCCGTCTTGCCCACGCCGGTGGGCCCCAGGAACAGGAACGAGCCCAGCGGCCGCCCGCGATCGGTGAGACCAGCCCTGGCGCGGCGCACCGTGCGCGCCACCTTCGCCACCGCCTCATCCTGCCCGATCACGCGCGCGCCCAGCCGCTGCTCCAGCTCGCGCAGCTTCGCCATCTCGTCCTCGACCAGGCGCTGCGCCGGGATGCCGGTCCAGCGCGCCACCAGCTCGGCGATGTCGTCCTCGTCCACCTCTTCCTTCAGCAGCGGGTGTTCGCCCTGGATGGCCTTGAGCTCGGCGCGCGCGGCCGCCAGCTGCGCCTCGAGGCCCTTCATCCCGCCGTACTTCAGCTCGCTGGCGCGCGCCAGGTCGCCGCGGCGCTCGGCCGTCTCCAGTTCCAGCAGCAGGTCCTCCTGCGCCTTCTGCAGCGCGCGGATCTTTTCGATGGCCTGCTTTTCCTGCTCCCACCGCGCGCGCACGCCGGCCAGCTCGTCCTTCAGCTCGCCCAGCTGCCGGTCGATCAGCTCGCGCCGCGCCACCGCCGTGCGCTCGGTCTCCTTTTCCAGCGCCAGCCGCTCCATCTCCAGCTGGTTGCGCTGCCGCTGCAGGTCGTCCACCTCGCTGGGCACCGAGTCGATCTCCATGCGCAGCCGGCTGGCGGCCTCGTCCATCAGGTCGATGGCCTTGTCCGGCAGCATGCGGTCGGCGATGTAGCGCTGCGACAGCTTGACCGCCGCGACGATCGCCCCGTCGGTGATGCGGATGCCGTGGTGCACCTCATAGCGGTCCTTCAGCCCGCGCAGGATCGCCACCGCCTGCTCCCAGGTGGGCTCCTCCACCATCACCGGCTGGAAGCGCCGCTCGAGCGCGGGATCCTTCTCGATGTGCTGCCGAAACTCGTCGAGGGTGGTGGCGCCCACGCAGTGCAGCTCGCCGCGCGCCAGCGCCGGCTTGAGGATGTTCGAGGCGTCCATCGCCCCGCCCGTCGCGCCGGCGCCCACCAGCGTGTGCATCTCGTCGATGAACAGCAGGATCTCGCCCTCCTGCTCGGTCACCTCCTTGATGACCTTCTTGAGGCGGTCCTCGAACTCGCCGCGGTACTTGGTGCCGGCGATCAGCGCGCCCAGGTCCAGCGCCAACAGCCGCTTGCCCTTGAGGCCCTCGGGCACGTCGCCCTCCACCAGGCGGCGCGCCAGTCCTTCCACCACCGCGGTCTTGCCCACGCCCGGCAGACCGATCAGCACGGGGTTGTTCTTGGTGCGCCGGCTGAGGATCTGGATGACGCGACGGATCTCCTCGTCGCGCCCGATGATGGGGTCGATCTTCCCGGCCCGCGCCGCCGCGCACAGGTCGCGCGCGTACTTGCCCAGCGCGCTGTCGCCCGCGTCGCCGACGCCGCTCTCGTCATCGCCCTGGTAAGCCTGATCGGCGCCCGTCTGCTCGAGCGCGCGGGCGATCTTCGCCGGCGTCGCGTCGAACGTCTTGAGCACGCTGCCGGCGCGGCCCTTGTCCGCGGCGACGGCCAGCAGCAGTTCGCGGGTACCGGTCATCCCTTTCCAGCAGCACCATCTGCAACTCGCGGCTGGTCGCGGGCACGTCCTTGACCTGCACGCGCGGCAGCGACTGCAGGTCCTTCTCGGCGGTATGCGCGATGAGTTGCGGGTCCAGCTCCAGCGACCGCAGCACGTTGGTCGCCAGGCCCGTTTCGCTCAGCAGGGCCCACAGCAGGTGCAGCGGCTCCAGCTGGGCGTGGCTCAGTTCGTACGCCTTGGCCTGGGCGCGCTGGAGGGTTTCCATGGCGTTGACGGTCAGGTTCTTCATCGGGCAAGGGCCTCCCCC
>VGXH01000592.1 GCA_016873405.1 bacterium | reverse complement strand
GGAAGGTCGGTCTCGTCGCCGGCGGCGACCTCGAGGCGCCCGGGGTTGGCCGGCGCCGCGCACGCGGCGGGCTGGGCCGTCACGACGCCGTCCACGACGTAGAGGCAGCGGACGCCGTTCTTCTTGAAGAAGTAGTCGGCCTGGGCGTCGCCGGCGCCGGCCGCGACGACGACGACCGGCAGCGCGGCCGTCTGCAGGGCGACCTGGTCGCCGTCGAGCACGCGGATCACCGCGCTGGTCACGCCGGCGGTCAAACCCTCCAGGCGCAGGCCCCAGGGATCGCCGGCGGTGAGCGTGATCCGCGCCACCAGGGCGCCGGACACGGTGCACTCCAGGCGGTAACGGCCGTTCGGCAGGCGCAGCGCGTCGCGATGGGACGCGCCGTGCCCCGCGCCGGTGAGCCACGGCCCCAGGGCGCGCACGTCCAGCCCTTCGCGCGTCTCGCCGGCGTCGACCAGCAACGCGCCGGCAACGGCAGGGGCGTGGTCGCCGTCGTAGTTCCAGCTGGCCACGTGGGTGTGGCCCTCCAGCACCGAGAGCGCCGGGGGCGGAGCCACGGGCGCCAGCACCTCGACCGCGATGGGAGCCGCCGTGTAGTCGGCGTGGCCGTCGTGCATCAGCGTCAGCGTCAGCGTCGCGCTGCCGGTGGCCAGCCCGTGCAGGCGGACGGACCAGTCGCCGGCGCGCGCCACGCGCGCGGCGGCGCCCTCCACCGTCGCCACCAGTTCGAAGTCGGCGCCGGTCGGCGTGAACGGGTCGCCGTCGGCGTCCAGGAAGCGGACGGCCAGAACGTGCGTGCTGTCGCCGGCGGCGACTTCCACCGCGCCCTCGCTGGCGCCCTGCCAGACCGTGGCCAGCGCCCGGCCCGCCAGTTCGACGCGCAGGCCCTCGGCCTCCGCGTGCGGGTCGTCGCCCGGCGCGATGCTCACGGGAATGGGCAGGGAGGTGAAGTCGGCGTGATCGCCGTGCCAGACGCGGAAGCGGACGCTGGTATCGCCGGTCCGTTTGGGCGTCAGCACGACGCTCCAGCGGTCGCTCCCGTCGGCGGCCACGTCCACCAGCGACGTGTCGGCCACGGTCCACCCCAGGCGGTGGTCGTCGCAGTCCGGGGAGACGACGATGCGCGTGCTGTCGGCGTCCAGGAACGTCACGCGGACGGCGGACATCGCGTGTCCGACCTCCAGCGCGATGGCGCCGCCGACCGTGCCCTGCCACTGGTTGGCCAGCAGCGAATCGGGCGTTGCCGTCGTCAGCTCGACGACGATGCCGTCGGCGTCGACATGGTCGCACTTCGGTTCGGGCCTGCTCTCGGTCGGGTTGCTGCAGGCGGCCAACAGGCCGCAGGCCGCCATCGCCGCCGCGATCAAGGCTGCGCGAACCCGGCTTCCGCATCGCAGGTTGTTCCACATCACGAACTCCTTCGCTGCTGATGGCGGGCGGCGCGCTGTGACGATCGCCGCCCGCCCTTCGCCGTCGCCGGCTACTTCAGGAGGGTCATCTTGCGCAGCTCGCGAGACGACCCGGACTCGACCCGGCAGAGGTAGATCCCGGACTCGACCGCGCGCCCGTCGGCGTCGCGGCCGTCCCAGACGACGGCGTGCTCGCCCGCCGCGCGCTCCTCGGAGGCCAGGAGCGTGCGCACGAGGCGACCGGCGACGTCGTGCACGCGGACGGTCGTCGCGCCCGCCTCGGCCAACCGGAAGCTGATCGTCGTCGACGGATTGAACGGGTTCGGCGCGTTGGCCACCGCCAGGCGCGCGACCAGCGGCTGCCCGCCCGCGTTCGAGGTCGGCGACGAGACGACCGGGATCGCCGGCGTGGAGAAGTCGGCATGCCCTTCGTGCAGGACCGACAGGACGAGGCCCGTGCTGCCGGTGGCCAGTCCCTCGAGGCGGAAGGCCCAGTCGCCGGTCGCTTCGAACGCGGCGATCAGCGGATCGCCCAGGCTCCAGCCGAGGCTGAACGCGGGCTCGTTCT
>VGXH01000591.1 GCA_016873405.1 bacterium | reverse complement strand
AAAAGTTTTCCTCGCCCGGCGGCCGGGCGGCCCGGCGGCCCGGCAGGCCCGCGCGGATCCGCCCGCCCGCCGCCCAGGAGTACCATGAGCGCGTACTGGACACAGATCCGGGAGGCCGCCGCCTTCATCCGCGGGCGCGCCTCCTTCGAGCCGGAGGTCGGGCTGGTGCTGGGCACCGGCCTGGGGGACCTCGGCCACCGCATCGATCCGGCCTGCGTGATCCCCTACGGCGAGGTGCCGCACTTCCGCGAGTCGACCGCCGAGAGCCACGTCGGGCAACTGGTGCTGGGCACCCTCGCGGGCCGGCGCGTGATGGCGATGCAGGGGCGCATCCACTTCTACGAGGGCTACTCGATGCGCGAGGTCGCCCTGCCGGTGCGCGTGATGCAGGCCCTCGGTTGCCGCGCGCTGGTGATGAGCAATGCCGTCGGGGGGATGAATCCGCACTTCGCGCCCGGCGACATCACGGTGATCACCGACCACATCAACCTGATGGGCGACAACCCGCTCATCGGCGACAACGACGACCGGCTGGGGCCGCGGTTCCCGGACATGTCCGAGCCGTACGACCGGCGCTTCCTGGCTTGCATCGAGAAGGTGGCGCTGGACAAGGGCCTGGCCCTCAAGCGGGCCGTCTACGTGGCCGTGGCCGGACCGAACCTGGAGACGGCGGCCGAATACCGCTTCCTGCGCGCGATCGGCGCCGACACGGTCGGGATGTCGAGCGTGCCGGAGTGCCTGGCCGCGGTGCACGGCGGCCTGCGCGTGCTGGGGCTGTCGGTGGTGACCGACGCCTGCTTCCCGGACGCGCTGAAGGCGGCCGACGTCAGCGAGATCATCCGCGTGGCGAACGAGGCGCAGCCGCGCCTCGAGGCCCTGGTCACGGGGTTCCTGGCCGCCGCCGACTTCTGAGCCCGGCGACGGCCGCCGCGCCCGGCGCCGCGGCCGCCGCCCACACGACGCAGCCGAGGGGACGAGCCGACCCATGTCCGCCGCCGACCGTCAGCCGCAGGCGCCGCTCTATCCGCCGCTGGCCCGCAAGTTCCACGACGCCCGCTCGGAGGAACTCATCAGCGCCTTCTGGCGCCGCCACGACACGTTCCGGCGCAGCGTGCGCGAGCGCGAGGGCCGACCCGACTGGGTCTTCTACGAGGGCCCGCCCACGGCCAACGGCATGCCGGGCGTGCACCACGTGATGGCGCGCCTGTGCAAGGACATCATGTGCCGGTACAAGACCATGACCGGCCACCGCGTGGTGCGCAAGGCGGGCTGGGACACGCACGGCCTGCCGGTAGAACGCAGCGTCGAGAAGACGCTCGGCATCCAGGGCGCGCAGGCGATCCTCGACTACGGGCTGGAGCCGTTCAACGACAAGTGCCGCGAGAGCGTCTGGGCCTGCAAGGGCGTCTGGGACGAGTTCACCGAGCGGGTCGGCTACTGGGTGGACCTCGAGCATCCGTACATCACCTACGACAACGACTACATCGAGTCGGTCTGGTGGATCCTCGCGCAGTTCCACGCCAAGGGCATGCTCTACCAGGGGCACAAGGTCGTGCCCTACTGCCCGGTCTGCGCGACCCCGCTGAGCAGCCACGAGATGGCCAACAGCTACCGCACGGTCTCGGATCCCAGCGTCTACGTGAAGCTGAAGGCCCGTGACGCCGAGCCCGGCGCGGACGAGCACTTCGTCACCTGGACCACCACGCCCTGGACGCTGCCCTCGAACGTGGCGCTGGCCGTGGGCCGGGATTTCACCTATGCCCGCGTGCGCTTCCGGGGCGAGGTGCTGATCCTGGCCGAGGCGCGCCTGCCCGTGCTCGAGGCGCTCGGCGAGGTCGAGGTCCTCTCCACCTGCAGGGGCGCCGACCTGCTGGGCCGCCGCTACGAGCAGTTGCTGCCGTTCGCCTCGCCGGGTGACAAGCGCGCCTTCGTCGTGGTCGCGGGCGACTTCGTGACGCTGGATTCGGGCACGGGCATCGTGCA
>VGXH01000590.1 GCA_016873405.1 bacterium | reverse complement strand
CGCTGCCGACCTGCACGTCCGCGGGCGCCGCAGCGGTCCGGCCGCGGCGGCGCTGCGGGCCGAGGCCGCGTTCTGGCGCCAGTGGCTGCTGCAGGGCGGTTGGCGCGACGGCGGACCCGGGCTGGTGCTGTGTCGGGCGTCGTCGTTCTACGTGCTGGCCAAGTACGTCAAGCTGTGGCGGCTGGGGCGGCCGTGAAGGTCCTGGTCGCGCGCACGGACCGTCTGGGCGACCTGGTGCTGTCGCTGCCGGTGTTCGCGGCCGGCCGCCTGGCGCGGCCGGGCTGGGAGTTCCACGCCCTGGTGGCGCCGGCGGGCGTGCCGCTGGTCGAGCACGATCCCGACGTGGCCGGCGTCTGGACCTGGGATCCGGCCGCCGGCCCGGCGGCTGCGGAGGACCTGGTCCGGCGTCTGCGCGCCGAACGCTTCGACGCCGTCGTGGTCCTGCATTTCCGCGCTCCGCTGGGGCGGCTGCTGTGGCGCGCCGGGATTCCCCGCCGCTACGGACCCTGGTCCAAGCCGGCGAGCTGGCTCCTGCTGAACCGCGGCGTCTGGCAGCGGCGCTCGCGCGGCGGCCGCCACGAGGCGGACTTCAACCTGGATCTGCTGGCGCGCCTGCCCGGGATCGGCCCGCTGTCGCCGCCGCTGCCGCAGGTGCGTGTGAGCGACGCCCAACTGGCGGTCGGTCGCGCGTTCCGCGCCGAGCTGGCCTCTGACGCGCGGATCGTGGTCTTCGTGCACCCGGGCTCCGGCGGTTCGGCGCTCGACTGGCCGCCCGCGCGGTTCGCCGCCCTGGCCGGACGACTGGCGGCGTTGCCGGGCTGGCGCGTCTTCGTCACGGGCCAGGGAGCGGACGGCGCCGCCGTGGAAGCGATGCTGGCCGCGGGACTGGATCCCCGCGTGGGGAACCTGCTGGACAGGTACGCGTTACCCGAGTTTCTTGGCGTGTTGTCGGCGGGCGACGTCTTCGTGGGCCCATCGACCGGGCCGCTCCACCTGGCCGGCGCCCTGGGGCTGGGCGTGGTGGGCATCTACCCGCCCGTGCCGGCGATGAGCCCGCGGCGGTGGGGCCCCCGCGCCCGCTGGAGCCGCGTGCTGGTGCCGGACGTGGCCTGTCCCGGGCGCCACGCCTGCCGGCTGGAGCGCTGCCCGCTTCACAACTGCCTGACGGGCGTGGACGTGCCGGCGGTCGTGGCGGCCGCGCGCGCGGTGGTGGGCGAGCGCGACGGGCTGCCCGGAGTGGGGAACCCCTGAAGCGGAGGACGACGATGAGTCGCAGGCAGTGGTGGCTGGGGAGCATCATGGTCGTGGCGCTCCTGGCGGGAACGGCGGCGCGGATGGCTTCCGCGCAGGGTCCCGACCCGGGCGCGACCACGCGTGAACTGGTCGAACAGGCGCGGCGGGCCGGTGCCAAGGGAACGCTGCCGAACGCCTGGTGGGATCTGGAGGCGCGCATCCGGGAGGCCGAAGGGGAGGGCGCCGCCGCCGACTGGAATGCGGTCGAGGCTCAGGCGCTGCGGCTGGTCAATGCCTCCGGGTTCCTCAACGGGATGCGCCAGCACAAGAGCGCGCTGGAGGCGCTGCTCGGACGCTACGACCAGTCGCTGGCCGAGATCGGAGCCCTCTACGGAGTGGAACCGGGGCGCGAACTGGCCGGCGCGCCCGCCGCCGCGGATCTCATCGAGAAGCTGACCACGGCGCGCCTGCGCCGGCAGGTCGAGGTCGATTCGCTGCGCGTGGAGAACCGCCGCCTCGGCAGCACGGTCGGCGACCGCGCCGAGGCGCTCGAGGCGCAGGTGGCCACGCTGCAGGCGGAGGTCAGCGCGCTGCGCAAGAAGCTGTGGGACGCCGAACTGAAGGCCGGCATGGCCGAGGCGGACCGTTCGGCGGCCGAGTCCGTGCTGACGCGCAAGCAGCAGCGCGAGGAAGCCATCGCGGCCGTGCGGAACGCTTTCGGCAAGGATGAGGCCGAGATTTCCGTCAACGCC
>VGXH01000589.1 GCA_016873405.1 bacterium | reverse complement strand
CAGCGGCTCGATCATGCTGCTGGACCACGAGTCGGAGGAACTCTATGTCGCCTTCGCCTATGGCCTGAGTCAGAGCACGATGCACCGGACCCGCGTCCGCCTGGGCGAGGCTGTGGCCGGCCGCGTGGCGCGCACGCGCCAGGCCGAGCTGGTCGTCGGGGCGCGCCACCCCGGAGCCGACCGCGACCGCGGCGACCTGCAGTCGGCCATCTGCGCGCCGGTCCTCTGGGACGGACGCGTGCTCGGCGTGATCAACGTCTGCACGGCCGATGGCGAGCCCGCCCTCGAGCGCGAGGCCCTGACCACGCTCGAGAGCCTCACGCATCGCTTCGGCCTGATCCTCGACCGCTTCCTGCACATCCAGAGCACGGCCGACCGCCTGCTGCTGCGCGAAGTGGAGGAGCGGTTCACGCGCGACACCGGTCTGCCCGAGACGCTGGCCAGCACCCTGTGCGCGTGGGCGGGCGACATCAAGGACGTGGCCGGCGCCGACCAGGTCAGCCTCGATATCCTGACCGGCGACGGCGACCTCTTCTGCGCCACCCCGGAGGGCACGAACTACGAGGCGCCCCCGCCGGACACCAAGGCCGAAGTCCTCAGCCGTGGCCGCCCCCGCGTGCTGCACGCGGCCGATCTGCCGGCCGACCTCGCGCGCGACGGCCGCGAGACCACGGTCTTCCACCTGCCGGTGGGCCGCGACCCGCTGCGGGCGCTGCTCTGCCTGACCTTCTCCTCGGCGGCGCGGGCGCACCACTTCCACGGCGTCAGCTCGGAGACCCTGCTGCTGCTCAACCGCCACCTGACCGGCTTCCTCGACCGCGCGACGACGGCCGACCAACTCGATCGCCTGACCACGCTGTCGGCGGCGCTGTCGGAGCTGGGCGCCGCGCCCCCGGGGCCGGGCACCCGCGAGCGTGTCCTGGCGGCCGCCCGCCGGCTGACCGGCGCCGGCCAGGCGATGCTGCTGACGGGCGAGGAGATGCTGGCGCCCGGGCCCGGAGAGCCCGAGACCGCGGAGGATGCCCTGCGGCGCGAGGCCGCCCGCCTGCTCAATGACGCCGGCCGCGGTGGCTGGCAGACGACCGTGCTGGAAGCCGATCTCGGCACGCCCGACCACGCGTCGCGCTCGGTGCTGGCGGTGCCGCTGGGCGGGCTCGACGCCTTCCCGGGCCTGGTCCTGATCGACAAGCGCCGGTTGCACCCGCTGGACGGCGCCTCGTTCACCGAGTTCGACGCGCTGTTCGCGCGCCGGCTGCTGCCGCTGCTGGCGGACCGCCTGCGCCGTCAGCCCGAGTTCGAGGCCGCCGAGACCGAGCGTCTGGCCGACCGTCTGGAGCCCGCCGCACCGGACCTCGTGACCACGGTGATCGCGGGGGCGGCGACGCGCGGCGCGCTGGCCGAGATCCTGCGCCGCGAGATGGACCGCTGCGACCGCTACCACACGATGCTCGGCCTGGCCGCGTTCCGGCCCGCCGCGACGGGCGCCGCCCGGGCGGTGGATCCGTCCGCCCTGGTCGCCGGCATCGAGCGCCACCTGCGCAGCAGCGACCACATCGGTTGCCTGGAGGACGGGACCGTACTGGTCATCGTGCCCGAGGACATCCAATCGCTGCCGCGCCTGATCAAGCGCGTCGTCGAGTTGATGCACCGCCTCGCTGACCGTCCGGACCTGGACGTGCGCAGCGCCTCGCGCGTCTACCCGGGCGGCGGCGACTCGCCCGAGAAGCTGTTGCAGGCCGTGCTGGCCGCCCTCGCCTGACCGCCCCCGCTCCGGTTGACGCCCCTGCCCGCCACGGTTACCCTTGCCTGCCGCGGCCGCGCACGCCCTTGCGCGCCGCTCCCACCACCGCTTGCCGGGCCGCGCGCCGGGGACGACAGGGAAGGCAGGATGGCAGAGGAACCCCGCAGGATCCGGGTGCTGGACGGCGCCACCATCGACCGCATCGCCGCCGGCGAGGTGGTCGAGCGGCCCGCCTCGGTCGTCAAGGAACTGG
>VGXH01000588.1 GCA_016873405.1 bacterium | reverse complement strand
CATCCTCAATTCCGAGATCTTCAACTACGACAGCAAGCGCGAGATCCTCGACCGCCTGGTGATGTTCGAGCGCTTCGACTATCCCTCCGACTTCCTGGAGACGTATCTGGAAGAGGTTCGCGGTCTGACTCCGGAGGCCGTGCTGGCCGCCACCCAGGCCGCCTGGCGTCCGGAGCGCCTGACCATCCTCGCGGTCGGCAACTACGAGGACTTCGACGGCGACTTCAGCACGTTCGGCGCGGTCAACCAGGTGGACATCACGATCCCGGAGCCCGCCTTCGAGGTGCCGTCCGCCACGCCGGAGAGCCTCGAGCGGGGCCGCAAGGCCGTCGACCGGGCCATCGCCGCGGCCGGCGGCGCCGCGAAGCTGGCGGGGCTGAAGGCGTATGCCGAGACGACCGTGCTCGACGCGACGATCCAGGGCATGGCGCTCAGCTTCACCATCGAGAAGACCGTCAGCTATCCGGACAAGGTCCACACGGTGCAGAAGACGCCGTTCGGCAGCATGACGGCCGTGGTGGCGGGCGACGCCGGCTGGCAGCAGTCGCCGATGGGCAGCAAGGATATGTCGGCCGCCGACCTGGCCGAGGCCCGCGACGAACTGCGCACCGACATGCTCGGCACGATGCGCGAGCCCGGGGCCTTCACCTTCCAGGCGCTGGCGCCCCAGGAGATCGACGGCAAGGCCTGCCTGCCGGTCTACGTCACCGGCGTGGGCGAGGACTACCGGATCGTCTACTTCGCCGACAAGGACGGCCTGCCGGTCATGGTGCAGCAGCCGGGCACGTCGCCGGTCAGCGGGGCGCCCGTGACGCAGAAGACGTACCTCGACGAGTACAAGGTCTTCGACGGAATCCTGATGCCCAGCCGCATGCGCCTGTTCTTCGACGACGAGGAGTTCGCCAAGGGCCGCACCGAGGCGTTCGTGGCGAATCCCGTCGTCGATCCGGCGCTGTTCGTGAAGAAGTAGCCGCCGCGGGGCGCCCCGCGGCGAAGCCGAGGCCCGGGACCAGACGTCCCGGGCCTTGCTGCTCCGTGCCGCCGGCGGAGGGGCCGGGCGTCGGCGTTGACCGCCGCGGGCGGGCGGTGGTAGCCTGCCAACCGGCAGGAAAATATAGCTGCTTCACGGTCTACGTGGGTGCTCATGGAAGTGCGCGAGCTTCAACAATGCCCACGAGTTGTCGCCTGTGAAGCAGCTATGGACAAATTATAGGACGTTATAGACGCAATTGTCCACATGTTTCTCTGTTTCATGACATGACTCGTTCATGACATGACTCGCGGTACGGAGCGGTCAGGCTCCGCGCCGAGCCCGGCGCACGGCGGTGCGGATCCGGATGCGAACAAGCGGTGCGTCTGGAGGGTACGATGGCCGGCGATGTCGATGACCGGCGAGGGTGGGGCCGGGGGCTTCGCCGGATCCGCGAAGGGATCGCCGTGGCCGGCGTGACGCCGGCGCGCGTCGAATCGAACGCTCTGGTGAACGCTTGCCGGAGGCCGGACCATGCTCGAAGCGATCGTCGTCCTGCTGCTGCTGTCCCTGGTCTTGGGGGCCGGCCTGTTCGCGCTGAAGATCGTCGTGGCCCTGATCGTGCTGCCGTTCAAACTGCTGGCGGGCCTGCTGGGAGGCCTGCTGGCGCTGCTGGTCGTCGTGCCGCTGGTGCTGGCGGGTCTGGCCCTGCTGGTGGCGCTGCTGCCGATCGGCCTGGTCCTGCTGGCGGTCGCGCTGCCGGTGCTGCTGATCGGCGCGGCGGTGGGCGGCCTGCTCGGCCTGTAGCGGTCATCCTGGCCCTCGCCACGGCGTTCCTGGCCCTCGCCGCGGCGTTCCTGGCGGCGCTGCCGGCGCGCGGGTCGCCGCTGCCCCCATCGTCGGCGCCGCTCAAAGAACCGCCTGCGGGCACCCCCGCCCCGGCCGGCGACCTCGATGCCCGCCTTCTGCCCTGGGACACCCTGCGCCGTCTGTGCCTGCTGGCCGGCCTGCATCCGCCGGCGGACCCCC
>VGXH01000587.1 GCA_016873405.1 bacterium | reverse complement strand
GGAAGGCCAGCGCGCGCGGCCTGGCCCTGCTCGAGGAGGGCCGCTTCGACGAGGCGGCCGGGCAGTTCCGACCCCTGGCGCTGGAGTCCGCCGGCGTCCCTGCCGACAATCTCGCGAGCTACCACTTCCGGCAGGCGCTGCTCGGCGAGGGGCGTCGGCTGCTGCGCGCAGGCGAACCCGCGCGCGCGGTGCCGTGGCTGGCCGAGGCTGCCTCGCTGTGGCCGCGATTCGCCGACCTTCAGTTCCTGCACGGCGCCGCGCTGCTGCTGGCCGGCGATGCCGGCCTGGACGCGGCGCTGGCCGCCGCGCGGCGCGCGCTCCGCTCGAATCCCGACTACGTGGAGGCGCGCCTGCTGGAGGCCGAGGCCCTGCGCCGGCTCGATCGCGCCCGCGAGGCGGCGGCCGCGCTCGATACCCTGGTCGAATCGGGTCGGCGCGGCGACCATTGGCTGCTGGCTGACCTGGCGCCGGGCGCACCGTACGCCCCGGACGCCGTGCCGGCGGACCTGGCCTCCCGCCTGCAGCGCGTGGTCGGCGGCAGCTCGCCCAAGGAGGAGGTGGCGGCGGCCGTGGCCCTGTGCCGCGCCGGGCGCTGGCTGGAAGGGCTGGAGCGCTTCGACGATCTGGTCGCCCGCCATCCTCGCTACCCGGACTATCGCACGCGGCAGGCGGCCGCCCTGTTCCACCTCGGGCGCGGCGACGAGGCGCTGGCGGCGGTGGACGCCGCCCTGGCGCTGAACGAGAACTACCGCCTGGCGCAGGACCTGCGCGGCCTGGTGCTGGTGGACCTGCTGCGCGTGCGCGAGGCGCGCGACCACTTCGCGGCCGTCGACCGCGCGCGCACGGCCGGCGGCCCCCCGGGCGAAGCGCTCCCGGTGCCGGCGCACGAGCAGCTGTTCTGCAGCTACCTGCGCGCCCTGACCTCGCTGCTGTGCGGCGACACCGACGGCGCGCTGGCGCGCCTGCCTGCGGGCCTGGAACTGGGCCGCGAGTTCGCGCGGGCCGATCTGCTGCGCGCGGCGACGGAGGATCTGGGCGGCCGGCACGCCGCCTGCCTGCGCCGTCTGGCCCGGCTGGCCGAGCAATGGGCGGCCGAGCCGCTGTTCCACCATCTGCTGGTGTCGGGCCTGCTGGCCGCCGGACAGGTGAAGGCGGCCGCGCAGCATCTGCAGCGCTGGCCCGGCGGCGCAGGCGCCGATGCGCGCGCGGCGTATCTGGGACGCCTCGTGCGCCTGGAGCAGGGACCCAAGGCCGGGCTGCCGGCCTCCGATGGGGAGGCGCTCGCGGCGCCGGAAGCCGCGGACCCGGCGCCGACCGGCGAACCCCGCGTGACGCCGGAGGCCTGGCGACTGCTGAGCGCCCGTGTGGCGCTGCGTGGCGGCCGGGCGGACGCGGCCTGGGCGGCCTGCGTCGAACTGGCGGCCGCGGGCCGCGTCACCGAGCCCCTGGTCGCGGTCCAGACGGCGGCGGCGGTGGCCCTCGGCGGTGGTCCGGCCGCCGGCTGGCAGCCGCCGCCGGTCGTGCCCGTGGCGGGCCTGCCCGCGCGCGTGGCCTGGCTCCACGCGCAGGGCGAGGGCGCCCGCGCCGAGGCGCTGGCCCAGGCGATCGGCGCGCTGCACCCGGAACTGGCCGTGGGCTGGTGGCTGTCGGTGAGGTTCTGGCTGGCGCCGGTCCGGGCCTGGCTGGCCTAGCCCGGACCAGTCACGAAGGTCCGGCGGCGGCTGGTCGATGGCTCTTCCGCGAGGGCGGCTCCCGGCTACGTCAGTCCGCGCGCGCGCGAGGCGAGCAGCCGGCGCACTTCTTCGGTCAGCTTGTCCAGGTCGTAGGGCTTGCTCATGTAGGCATCGGCCTGGTACTGGTGGCCGCGCACCTTGTTGCGCTCGTCCTCGCTCGCGGTCAGGATCAGGATCGGCACATCGACCATCGTCATCAGGCTGCGCACGCGCTTGAGGAAGCCGAAACCGTCGAGCACCGGCATCATCAGATCGAGGATCACGGGG
>VGXH01000586.1 GCA_016873405.1 bacterium | reverse complement strand
TCGCTGATGATGCGGGACGCGGGCATGCGGCTCCTGACGTTGTGCGGGTTGACGCGCACTGTAGCGCACCGGGGCGGGAACGGGAAGCGCCGGCGCCATCGGCACCGGCGCTTCCGTAGCTGCAGTGCGGGCGGCGTCGGGTTCCCCCACCGGGGTCCGCTCGACGACCGTGGCCGCAGTGGCCCCTCAAAGCGGGGACGCCACCTCCACTGAGCCGAGTCTATGACTACCCACTGGATCACCTCCTCAACGGGCGAGACCATCACGGCGAGACCCACCTCGCCCGGTCGCTCCGGCCGCCCTGGCCGTTGCGACCGCCGCGCACGGGACGGCGCGGATCGGGCTCGTGCGGCGTTGCCGCCGTCGGGATTGAGGATACGGAAGCGAGGGCGCGCTGGCCAGCGGAAGTTCGGGGTGTCGTCGCAAATGAAATGACAATATCATCCACGCGCGGCACGGGTCCCCGCCGCGCCCGCTTCCTTTTCGCCCGGAAAGAAGCCCCTGCCGCTGTGGCTGGCGACGCCCGGGCAATCACCGCGTTCAGAAGTTCAGGCCGGTGTACTGAGCACGAGCGGCGCAGTCCGTCCGGGATGAGCCGATGTCACCGCTAAAGCCCCCACCGAAGCTGACGATGCATCCTGCAACGCGCGCCGCCGTTCGCGCGCCGTCTGGCCCGACACGGCCCGAAGGAGCATCGTGCATCATCCGCACCGCAACCCGGAGAGGAAGACGCGCTTCCGACCCGGGCGGCGCCCCTGGCGCGCCGCGGCACGCCGCGGCACGGCCGCGTTGCTGGTCGCGCTGCTGGCGTGGTCGCCGGCCACGGCCGGCGCACAGCAGGCGGAGGCCGTGCGCGCCGCCTTCGTCCTGAACTTCCTGAAGTTCGCCGAGTGGCCCGCCGCCGCCGCTCCCGATTCGTCCCTGCTGGTGATCGCGGCGATCGGCGACGACGCGCAGTCGGCGGCGCTGAGCGCCGGCCTCGAGGGCAAGGAGATCCAGGGGCGACGCCTGTCCGTCCGCGTGTTCGCCGATGCCGAGCAGTGGCGCCGCGACGGACAGACCTGCCAGGCGCTCTACATCACGCCGGGGGCGGCCGACGCCTGGCGCGGCCTGCGCGCGGAGGTCACCTCGCGCCCCGTGCTCACGATCTGCGAGATGCCGGGCTTCTGCGAGCAGGGCGGCATCCTCAACCTGTACGAAGAGGACCACCGCATCCGGTTCCAAGCGAACCCGGGCGCGGCCGACCAGGCGGGTCTCAAGCTCCGCTCCACGCTGCTCACCCTCGCCACCATCGTCAAGACCAAGGGGGACAAGTGATGAGGACGGGTTTCCGCGACCGCGGGCGGTCCGGCGTTGCGGCGCCGGTGGCGCTGCTCCTGGTCGTCGCCCTGGAAACGGCTCTGGCGCCGCCCGCGCAGGGCACGCTCATGGCCGAGGATTACACCAACCTGAGCCTTGAGCAGCTCATGGCCATCCCGGTCTACTCTGCGGCCAAGCGCGAGCAGAAGACCTCCGAGGCGCCCAGCTCGGTGACGGTGGTCACCTCGCAGGACGTGAGGGCCCACGGCTGGCGGACCCTCAGCGAGCTGCTTCGCAGCGTGCCGGGGATCTACGTGACCAACACGCGCACCTACGGGTCGGCGGGCGCGCGCGGCTTCGAGCGGTCCGGCGATTTCGGCGGGCGCATGCTGCTGCTGGTCAACGGCCACCGCATGAACGACCCGCTCTACGACTCGGCGGCCATCGTCGAGGACTTCATCCTGGACATGGACCTGATCGACCGCGTGGAGGTCGTGCGCGGCCCGGGTTCGACGCTCTACGGCACCAACGCCTTCTTCGCGGTGATCAACGTGATCACCAAGCGCGCCGACCAGTTCGACGGCTTCGAGGCCTCGGGCGAGATCGGCACCTTCAACGCCGCCCGCGGCCGCCTGACCTTCGCGACCCGCGGCGCCGACGGATCGGAGACCGTTCTCTCGGCGGGCGGCTTCACGAGTGTCAA
>VGXH01000585.1 GCA_016873405.1 bacterium | reverse complement strand
GTGCGTCGTCGTAGGGCATCCAGGTGCCGGAAGCGACGTGGCCGACGCGCGCCGGCAAGTCGTGGCCGCTCCAGTTGAGGATGGCGGCGTCGACCAGCACCTCACCGGCGTCCGCCGGCACCAGCACGGCGTCGAGCTGCCCCGCCAGCCGCGCCGAGGACGACAGCCAGGTGTCCAGCCCCGCCTGCGGATCGTCGGACGCCGCGTGCAGCTGCAGGTCGAAGTCGGCCCCGTCGTCGTCCGCGAACAGGAAGATCCCCTGCAGCTCTCCGGCCGGGACGCGCAGGCGCACGGCATCGACGTTGGCGCCGCCGGCGCCGCCGACCAGGTTCTCCCAGCCGCCGGTGGTCGGCGGCGGCGCGCCCAGCTCAACGGCGGGCGCGAGCGCCAGTTCGGTCGGCGCCCACAGCCATTGCCAGGCCCAATGGTTGTCGGCCTCGTTCGCCTCGGCCGCCGTCTCGCCGGCGTCGGCCCAGGCCCCCAAGGTGTGGCGGCCGCCCCTCACCACGAGCGGGCCCTGGTTCAGCCAGGTCCGACTCGCGCCGGCGGCCAGCGGCGCGCCCGCTCCGATCAGCGTCGAACCCTGCGCGAAACCATCGACGCGCACGTCGATGCGCACGTCGCCGACCGTCGCGCCGGTGCCGCGATTCGCGACGCCCAGGCTCCACCACGTCGGTGCACCGCCACCCAGCGAGCGCGGCGGCGGCGGGATGGTGTCGAAGTTCGGCGCCGGCAGCGGCACCAGCGCCTGCGCCCAGCCCGGCGGCATGGTTGTCGCCAGCTCGGCGGAGGCCGGCGCCGTGATGATCACCGGACCGAACGTCGCGTAGCCGGGGTTCCAACGGCCGGAGCGGTCGAGCGGTCGGATCGTGAACCACCAGGTGCCCGCCGGCAGGTTGACCGTCGTGAACTGGCTCACGTTGCCGCAGCTGATGATGGCGCCCGGATCGACAGGGCCGCTCACGTGGGCGCTGAGGCTGTGGCCCGCGATGCCGGAGGCATCGTCGGGCGCCGCCAGCCAGTAGAGATCGACGGTGCCGTCGCTCGAGGCCACGCCCGGCACGTGGCTGGTGGACGAGAACACGAACGGCAGCGGCGGCGCCTGCGCGTCGATCTCGTAACCGTTGTTGCGCGCGGTCTCCCACACGTCCTCGCGCCGGGAGAGGTTGTTGCCCAGGAACCCCGTCAGGAAGTCCTGCGGCGTCAGCGGCGCGTCACCCCAGACCACATCCCAGACGGCGTCGGTGTCCAGCGTCAGGCGGTCCTTCCAGCCGGACGTGCCCGGCGTGAGCGTGTCGTCCTCGTTGTTCGTGTCGATGATGTCCCACAGCAGCGCCACGAACGGCCCCTCGTTGCGCCAGGGATCGTCGAACGTGGGCGGCGTGTTGTCCGTGCACAGGGCCAGGTACTCGAACGAGAGCATCGAGTAGGGGTTGACGCCGTACATCTGCGGCAGCTGGCGGCCGACCATCGTGCCCATCCAGGTCGGGAAGCCCTCGTTCCAGGCGTCCTCGGCGTCTTCCACGCACCACGTACAGTGGCCGCAGTCCTTGGTGCCGTCGCAGACGCCGTTGCAGTACTTGTTCGGCCCCCTGACGCCGGCGGCATGCCACTCCAGGAAGTGGTGGCCGGCCTCGTGGACCACGGTGATCTCCTGCCACATGCGATCGACGCCCATGTAGATGTTCTTGCCGGGCGAGTAGAAGGCGTCGCCTTTCTTCGCGGCGCGCCGCAGGTTGACCTTCAGCCAGTCGACGCCGGTCTCCAGCAGGACCCAGCGCCAGGCGCGCGTCAGGGTGGTGTGGCCGTGGATGTAGACGTACTGTTCCGGGTCCTTCGGCTTCTGCCAGCCGATGTCGAGGGTATTGCCGGTGAAGTTCGGCCACGTGGAGGTGAACCATCGAATCACGTAGCCGGCCGCGTTGAGAGTCCTGACCTTCGCGCTGTCGGAAACGAATTCCACGTGCAGGTCCGGATTCAGGTCCTGCCAGAAGTTGGCAGGG
>VGXH01000584.1 GCA_016873405.1 bacterium | reverse complement strand
CCCCAGGCCGCGGCCGGGCGCCGCGAGGCCGGCGCCATGCGGCTGCCGCACCTGCAGGTGCGCGAGGTCGCGCTGCGCACCGACTCGCCGGCCGACGCCTTCGGCCTGCAGCTGATGCAGGAGCGCTTCAGCTTCCCCGCGTTCACGATGAGCGACCCGAACGCGCCCGAGGCGATGAACAACTACGCCACCGAGTTCGAGGCGTCGTGGCCCGTGTTCACCGGCGGCCGCGTGATGGCCGGCATCGGCCAGGCGGACCGCCTGGCCACCGCCGCGGCCGCGGTCAGCAGCCACACGCAGGAGGCCGTCGCGCTGGCCACCGCCTCGGCCTACATGAACGCGCTGCTGGCGCAGCGCGCGGTCGAGCTGGCCGAGCGGGCCCATGAGACCACGAAGAAGCATGTCGACCAGGCGCAGGCCTTCTTCGAGGCCGGCATGATGGTCGAGAGCGACCTGCTGCAGGCGCAGGTGCAGCTGGCGCGCATGGAGGAGAAGGTCATCGGCGCGCGGAACGGCGCGCAGCTGGCTCGCGCCGGCCTTTTCCGCGTGATGGGCATCGCGCAGGACGCCGCGTACGAGCTGGACCCCGCCGTGGCCGAGGTGCAGCCCCGCGAAGTGGCGCTGGCCGAGGCGCTCGACGGCGCCCGCGAGCGCCGCAACGACGTCAAGGCGGTGGCGGCCCAGGTGGACGCCGCGCGGCTGGGGGTCAAGCGCGCGCAGGGCGAGTACCTGCCCGAGGTCTTCGTGTCCGGCAAGTACGCGCTGAACGCCGGCAACATCTTCGGCGACGACGGCGACAGCTTCACGCTGATGGCGATGGCGCGCTGGAACCTGTGGAACTGGGGCCAGACCCGCGCCCGCGTCAGCGGCGCCCGCGCCCAGCACACCGCCGCACAGCAGGCGCAGCGCTCGCACGACCACCAGGTCGAGTTCGAGGTGCGCCAGGCCTGGCAGCAGGTGGAGGAGGCCCGCGCCCGCCATGCCGTGGCCCGCGGCGCCGTCGCCCAGGCCGAGAAGGCGCTGCAGATTCTCGAGTCCCGCTTCGAGCAGGGCGTGGCCCGCGTCACCGACCTGCTGGACGCCGAGACGATGCTCGACGACGCGCGCGTGCGCGAGCTGAACGCGGGCTTCGACCTGCGCCGCGCCGCCCGCACCCTCGATTTCGCCGTTGGTCTTCCCCCCGTTCCGGAGGTTTCCCGATGAAGCGCAGAGCGCTCACCATCACCGCCGCCGCGCTGGCGGCCATCGCCCTGTCGGCTGCCGCCGGCTGCCAGGGCGGGCACAAGCAGACGCGCCAGGAGGCCGGCGCGCCGGTCGCCGTGCGCACCGTGGCCGTGGCGCCCGCCGCCGTGGCCGACCAGGTCGAGGTGACCGGGTCGCTGCACGGGGCGCGCGAGGCCGTGCTGTCGGCCAAGGTCATGGGCACGGTCACCGCGATCCGCAAGGCGGCCGGCGAGACCGTGCGCCGCGGCGAGATCGTGATCGTGCTGGACGACCGCGAGGTGGCCGGCAACATCGCCCAGGCCGAGGGCGCGCTGGCCCAGGCCAAGGCCGCCGCCGCGCTGGCCGGCGCGAACCTGCAGCGCTTCGAACAGCTGAAGCAGAAGGGCGCCGCCTCGCAGCTGGAACTGGACCAGGCCCGCTACGCGCACGAGACCGCGCAGGGCGCCGTCCGCCAGGCCGAGGGCGCCGTCTCGACCGCCGGCAGCTACCGCGCCTCGGCGCAGGTGCCGGCGCCGTTCGACGGACAGGTCGTCGACCGCATGATCGAGGTGGGCGACATGGCCGCGCCGGGCCGCCCGCTGATGCGCGTGGAGGACGTCACGACGCTGCGCCTGCACGTCTCGCTGGCCGAGACGCAGGCCGCCGCCGCGCAGGCGGGCGCCGCGGTCGCCGTGACCGTGCCCTCGCTGCCGGGCCGCGAGTGGACCGGCACCGTGGCCGAAGTGGTGCCCGCGGTCGACCCCGCCACGCGTACCCAGCTCGTGAAGATCGACCTGCCCC
>VGXH01000583.1 GCA_016873405.1 bacterium | reverse complement strand
GGGGGCGGCTGGCCGAGCGTGTCGGCTACCGCAGCGCCGGCACCGTCGAGTTCCTGCTCGATCAGGACGGGTCGTTCTACTTCATGGAGATGAACACGCGGATCCAGGTCGAGCACGGCGTGACGGAGCTGGTGACCGGCATCGACCTGATGAAGTGGATGATCCGCGTGGCGGCCGGCGAGCCGTTCGACTTCACCCAGAAGGACATCGCCGTCAAGGGGCACGCGCTCGAGTGCCGCATCAACGCCGAGAATCCCGAGCGCGACTTCATGCCGTGTCCGGGCCGCGTCTTCTACTACCACGCGCCTGGCGGGCCGGGCGTGCGCGTCGACACCCACGTCTATTCGGACTACCTGGTGCCGCCGCACTACGATTCGCTGCTGGCGAAGATCATGACCCACGGCAAGAACCGCGAGGAAGCGATCGCACGGATGCGGCGCGCCCTGACCGAGTGCGTGTTCGAGGGGCTGCCGACCAGCACCCCGTTCCACCTCGAGGTGCTCGACAATCCGGTCTTCCTGCAGGGGAAGGCGACGACCCGCTTCCTGGAAGAGGTTCTCTCCGAACTCCAGGAGGGCCTGCGTGGCCGGGCGAAGTCGGAAGAAGGATAACGGCGGCACTCCGTGGCACCGCGCGCCCTGGCTCGGGGGCGTGCTCCTGCTGGCGTGCGGCTTGTACGGCGGCCTGGCCCTGACCGGCGACCCCGGTGCCTGGACCGGGATCGTCCTGGACCGTCAGCCGGACCGGCTCTTTCCGGACGGCAACCCGGGCGGGCCGGTGGGTTCCCTGTTCAACGTCGGTGCGCGGCTGGGCTTCGGCGCGCTGTGGTGCTGGGCGGTGCCGGTGGCGCTGCTGGCGTTCGGCGTCGGCTCGCTGGCCGGCGCGAACGGCCGGGTGCGCGGCTGGCTGTGGCGCGCGCTGCCGCTGTGGCTGGTGACCGCGACGTGGCTGGGCCAGCGCGAGTGGCCGCTGGGATCGCCGGGCGCGGTGCAGTGGGGGGGCGCCACCGGCTACCACCTGGCCGGCGTCTTCCACCGCGCCTTCGGCGTGGGCGGCGGCCGCATCTTCCTGACGACGGCCCTGATCATCGCGCTGCTGGCCGTGGCCGGCCGCCGCCTGGCGGTGCTGGGGCGCCTGCGGGCGCCGCTCGCTCGCCTGGGCGCGCGCCTCGGCGCGGGCGCGGCGACCGGCCTGCGGGCGCTGGGCGCGGGCGGCGCGGCGGCGCTGCGGGCGGTCTGGTCCGCGCGACCCCGGCGCGCGCCGGCCGGGACGGCGCCCGCGCCGTCGCCGCCGGCCCCGGTCCTGGCCGGCGCAGCGTCGCGCGAGCGCGTGGTGCACCACGCGCCGCTGCCGGCGAGGACCAGGGACGCCGGGGCGGACGACGACTGGGACGAGTTGCCCGGCGACGAATCGGCCGCGCGATCGCAGGCGGAACAGGACGAAGAGGACGGCGAGGACGAGGAAGGCGGGCTGCGCGCGCTGCCCGGCGCCGACGGCGCGCGGCTTCCCGGCGTCGGCGCCGTCGGACGGCGGCCGGCGGCGAAGCCGGCGCCGAAGATCGCGCGGGGCCCGATCCAGCTGCCTGCGCTCGAACTGCTGACGCCGGCCGGCCCGGAGGCGGCGGCGATGCCGGCGGTCGAACTCGACGCCGCCGCCGACCTGCTGGAGGCGACGCTGCGCTCGTTCGGCGTCGAGGGCGAGGTCAAGGACGTGCGCCCGGGTCCCGTGGTGACGACCTATGAATACCAGCCGGGTCCCGGCATCCGCGTCAACCAGATCGTGCAGCGCACCGACGACCTGGCGCTCGCCATGCGCGCGCGCTCGATCCGCATGGAGGCCCCGATCCCCGGCAAGGCGGCCGTCGGCATCGAGATCCCCAACCCGACGGCGCGCATGGTCCGCCTGCGCGAGGTCCTCGAGCTGACGCAGGGCCAGCCGCGCGAGGCGTTGTCGGTCATGCTCGGCAAGGATGTCGTCGGAAGGCCGGTGGGCATCGACATCGCCTCGGCC
>VGXH01000582.1 GCA_016873405.1 bacterium | reverse complement strand
AATTGGGCTGCGGCACCTCGCACTGGCCCTGCGCGTTGTCGCCCCACGCCACCACGAAGCCGTCGGTGCGCAGGGCCAGGCTGTGCGCGAAGCCGGCGGCGACCGCGACGAATTCGGTGTTGGCTACGGGCAACCCGCACTGGAGATCCTTGTTCAGGCCCCAGGCCAGCGTGGTCCCGTCCGTGCGCAGCCCGACCGTGTGCCCGAAGCCGCCGCGCACTTCGGTGAACACCTCGCTGGGCGCCGGCGAAGGCGCCTGTCCGTGGTCGTTGCGCCCCCAGGCCGCGAGCGAACCGTCCGCGCGCAACGCCAGGCAGTGGTCCACTCCCGCGGCCACGGCCACGAAGCCGGCGTTGGGCGTCGGCGTCGTGCGCAGTCCGTGTTCGCCGATGCCCCAGACCGCGACCGAACCGTCGGTCCGCAGGGCCAGGCTGTGCCGCCAGCCGGCGGCGATCGCGACGAAGCCCTCGTTGGGCGCGGGCACGTCGCACTGGCCATCGTCGTTGCGGCCCCAGGCGACGATGGCCCCGTCCGCGCGCAGGGCCAGGCTGTGGAAGCCGCCCGCGGCCAGCGCCGTGAAGCCGCCGCCGGACGGCGCGGCGCCGACAGCCTGGCCGAAATCGTCGCGACCCCAGCCCACGACCGCGCCGCCGGGGCCGAGCGCGAGGTTGTGGTACCCGCCGGCGGCGACCGCGGTGAACGGGCCGGCGGCGGCCGGCGCGCGGGCCTGGCCATGGTCGTCCAGTCCCCAGGCCAGGACGCGGCCGTCGACCGACAGCGCCAGGCTGTGCAGGTAGCCGGCCGCCACCGCCAGCAGCGGCGGCGTGTTCGCGGGCGGCGCCGCCTGTCCGAACCAGTTGTAGCCGGTGGTCACCAGAGCGCCGTCGGCGCGCAGGCCGAGCGTGTGGTAGCCGCCGGCCGCGACCGCGACCAGGCCCGCGAGCTGGTCGGGACCGGCGGCCGCAACGGCTCCCCAGGGTTTCACCGTCGCGCGCGCCGGCGCGGCCGCCACAAGGAGCGCCGGCAGCAGCAGCAAGAGCGGGCGCGGCAGCCTGTCCATGGGAACCCCCGCATGCGAGTGCCTGCCGGGTGCGTGGCCACGGGGTCCCGGCGGCGTTCCGGCTGCCCAGCATAACAGCGACCGCCGGATCCGCACGCCGACCCTGCTTTCGATCCGGCCCGGCAGCCAGGAACCCGGCGGGGATCCTTCCCCGCCGGGTTCCGGCAGCCATCCTGGCCGCAGGTCGCTCCGTCTTCACGGGCGCCGCCTGCGCGGCGGGGCCCGTGATCGCCGGCTGCTAGGAGCAGCCCGTGGTGGTCCCGCAGTTGATGCACTTGTAGCACGAGCCGCTGCGCACGGTCAGCGAGTCGCAGTTCGGGCACGGCGGACTGTCGGTCTGCGCCTGGATGGCCAGGCGCGGCTGCTGCATCGTGATGCGCGCCGGGCCCCCGGCCGCCGCCGCCATCGCCTTCTGCGCCTGCTCGACCGCGCGCGCCTCGACCGGCAGCGTGGCCTCGGTGCCGTCGTCGTCGCCGGCGTGCTCGCCGAACTTCAGGTCCATCCAGCGGAAGATGTAGTCCATCACGGATTTCGCGATGGGGATCTCCGGGTTGCTGGTGAAGCCGCTCGGCTCGAAGCGCGCGTGGCTGAACTTGTTGATGAGCACCTTCAGCGGCACGCCGTACTGCAGCATGATCGACACGCTGGTGGCGAAGCTGTCCATCAGGCCGCTGACCACGGAGCCTTCCTTGGCCATCGAGATGAACATCTCGCCCGGCTTGCCGTTGGGGTACAGGCCGACGGTGATGTAGCCCTCGTGCCCGCCGATGGCGAACTTGTGCGTGATGGCCCGGCGCTCGTCCGGCAGCCGCACGCGCTGGGGCTTGGGCGGGGCCAGCGGCTGCTCGGGAGCCGCCGCCTCGTCCTTCTTCCTGCCCGTGTTCAGCGGCTGCAGCCGCTTGCTGCCGTCGCGGTAGATCGCCACCGCCTTGAGTCCCATCTTCCAGGGGG
>VGXH01000581.1 GCA_016873405.1 bacterium | reverse complement strand
AAAAGCGGCAGCACCGCGTTCTTGGCGCCGCCCACCGCCAGTTCGCCCTGCAGCCGCGTCGGCCCCTCGATCTCGAACCTATCCATCATCCGCCTCCGCTTCGCCCACGCGGGCGGTGACCACGCGGTCGCGCCCGGCATAGTCCTTCGTCACCGCGACGTCCACGGCGCCGGAGGCCGCGAGGATCGCGCCCACCTCCGCCGCCTGGTCGTCGCCGATCTCCACCGCCACGTGCCCGCCCGGCCGCAGCCAGTCGCGCATGCCCGAGGCGATGGCTCGGTAGAACTTCAGCCCGTCCGGCCCGCCGTCCAGCGCGGCCGGCGGGTCGTGGTCGCGCACCTCGACCGCCAGAGCGGCGATCTCCCCGCTGCGCACGTAGGGCGGGTTGCTCACCAGCAGGTCGACCTGGCTCCGCAGCGAGGCCGGCAGCGGATCGAACCGCGAGCCCTCCACCGCGTGCACGCGCGCGCCGGCGCCCAGAGCCCGCGCGTTGCGCAAGGTCAGCGCCACGGCCGCCGGGTTCACGTCGCTGGCGTGGACCTGCAGGCGCGGCAGTTCGCAGGCCAGCGAGACGCCGATGGCCCCGCTGCCGCAGCCGATCTCCACGGCCGCCGGCAGGCGGTCGGCGCGCCGCAGCGGCTCCAGCAGCTTCAGGCACGCCTCGACCAGGCGCTCGGTCTCCGGCCGCGGGATGAAGACGCCGGGCTCCATCTTGAAGGGGCGCCCGTAGAACTCGGTCTCGCCCAGGATCTGCTGCAGGGGTTCGCCGCCGGCGCGGCGGCGCACCAGCTCGCGGTACTTCGCCACCTCGGCGCCCAGCACCGGGCGGTCATGCTGGCAGAACAGTTCCAGGCGGGTCAGCCCCAGGACGTCGGCCAGGAGGCGCTCGGCGTTCAGCCGGGCCGAGGTGACGCCCTTCTGGTCCAGGTAGCCGGCGGTCAGCTCCAGCAGTTCGCGGACGGTGCGATTGAGGGCGGCGCTGGTCATGGTCCGCAGCTCATTGAACGTTGCTCCTGGCGGGGTCCGCTCCGCGGTTCAGTCCTTGCGCGTGGCGGCCAGCGCCTCCTCGCGCCGGTGCGCCAGGATCGCGCCCACCACCTCGTCCAGCTCGCCGTTCATGATCGCGTCCAGGTTGTGCACCGTCAGCCCGATCCGGTGGTCGGTGAAGCGGCTCTGCGGGAAGTTGTAGGTGCGGATCTTGGCCGAGCGGTCGCCGGTGCCGACCTGGCTCTTGCGCGCGGCGGCCTCGGCCGCCTCCTGCTCCATGATGGCGCGCTCGAGCAGGCGCGAGCGCAGCACGCCCAGCGCCTTCGCCTTGTTCTTGTGCTGCGACTTCTCGTCCTGGCACTGCACCACCAGCCCGGTGGGCAGGTGCGTGATGCGCACGGCGCTGTCGGTGGTGTTGACCGACTGGCCCCCGGGACCGCTGCTGCGGTAGACGTCGATGCGCAGCTCGCTCTCGTCGATCTGCACGTCCACCTCCTCGGCCTCCGGCAGCACCGCCACCGTCACGGCCGAGGTGTGGATGCGTCCCTGGCTCTCGGTGGCCGGCACGCGCTGCACGCGGTGCACGCCGCTCTCCCAGCGCAGCACGCCGAAGGCGCCCTCGCCGCGCACGGCGTAGATCACCTCGCGGAAACCGCCCTGCGCGCCCTCGGTGGCGTCGATCAGCTCGGTCTTCCAGCGCCGCGTCTCGGCGTAGCGCAGGTACATGCGGGCGATCTCCTCGGCGAACAGCGCCGCCTCGTCGCCGCCGGTGCCCGCGCGCACCTCCAGGATGGCGTCACGGTCGTCGTTGGGATCGTGCGGCAGCAGGGCCGCCTCCAGCTCGACGGCCGCCTTGTCCAGCGCCGGCTCCAGCTGGGCCAGCTCGTCCCGGATCATCGCCAGCATGTCCGGGTCCTTCTCGGTCTTGAGCAGGGCGTGGTTCTCGGCCACCTGCTGGTCCAGCTTCAGCCAGGTCTCGCCCGCTTCCAGCTGCTTGCGCAGGCGGGCGTGCGCGCGGGCGTTCTTGCGGTGAG
>VGXH01000580.1 GCA_016873405.1 bacterium | reverse complement strand
TCCACAAGGAATTCACGCGGTTCTCGGACCTGGCGCGGTAGGGCGGCGGGCGTGGCGGCGGGCACGACGGCGGGCACGGCGGCGGGCATGGTGGACGGCGGACTGCACCTGATCGACCTGGACCAGCCCCTGCCGGGCCAGCGGCGTTTCATCTCCTGCTGGGCGCGGCTCGACGGCCCGGTCACGTACGTCGTGGACCCGGGGCCGCCGCGGAGCGCGGGCGCGCTGGTGGCGAAACTGCGGGAGCTGGGCCTGCGCCGCCTGGACCTGGTGCTGCTGACGCACGTGCACCTGGACCACGGCGGCGCCACGGCGCTGGTGCTGGAGGCGTTTCCCGGGGCCCGCGTGGTCTGCCACCCGGACGCCAGGCGCCACCTGGCCGACCCCGGGCGGCTGTGGGCCGGCTCCCGGCAGGTGCTGGGACGCAAGGCCGAGGTCTACGGCGAACCGCGACCCGTGCCTCCGGCGGCCCTGGCGGACGATGACGAGGCCGGGCGGCTGGGCATCGACGTGATCCCGACGCCCGGGCACGCCCCGCACCACGTGGCCTTCCGGGACGGCGACGACCTGTTTCTCGGCGAGGCGGCCGGCACCTTTGCCACCCTCGGCCGGGGTCCCCTGAACCCGGACTATTACCTGCGCCCGGCCACCCCGCCGCGGTTCCGGCCGGAGGTGGCCCAGGCGTCGCTGGACCGGCTGCTGGCTCTCGAGCCGCTGCCCCGGCGGCTGCGCTTCGCTCACCACGGCTGGTTCGGCGGCGACGGACGCCGGCTGCTGGCGGACGCGCGCGGGCAGATCGATCTCTGGCTGGCGGCCTGCCGGGAAGGGCTGGACGCCCGGCCCGGGGTGGTCGGCGACGCTGCCGGCGTCACGGACGAGCTGCTGGACGACATCGCCGCGCGGGCGTTCCTCCGGGATCGGCTGTTCGCCCGCGGCGAGGAGTTGGACGCCGATATCCGCGAGCGCGAGCGCGACTTCACGCGGCAGTCGTTGCGGGGGATGCTGGGCTACCTGCTGGAAACCGGGGTCTGAGCGCGCGCGCGGCGCCCGCCGCCTGTAGACTTCCCCGGGAGCTGCTCCTATATTGGTCCGACCATGCACGCCATACTCTCCTTCATCGGCCGGACCGTCGGCAACGGTCTGAGCGGAGCGGGCCGGGGCCTGCTGCTGCTGCGGGCCATCATCCTGCAGACGCCGAGCGCCTGGCGCCTGCGGCGCGAGATCGCCGAACAGATGCAGGTGATCGCGGTCGGCTCGTTGCCGCTGGTGATCGTGACCTCCGTGTTCGTCGGTGCGGTGACCGCCGTCCAGGCCGTCTACCAGATGCAGGCCTACGTGCCGATGAAGTTCCTGGGCACGGTGATCTCCAAGTCGGTCTTCATCGAGCTGGGCCCGGTGCTGATGGCGCTGGTGGTGGGCAGCCGCCTGTGCGCGAACTACGCGGCCGAGCTGGGCACGATGAAGGTGACCGAACAGCTCGACGCGATGAACATCATGGCCATCGACCCGGTGCGCTATCTGGCGATGCCGAGGTTCTGGGCCTCCGTGCTGATGATCCCGGTGGTCACCGTGTTCTGCGACGCGATCGCCATCGTGGGCGGCTACGTGGCCTCGGTGCTGACGCTCGACGTTTCCAGCGGCGTGTTCATCGAGGGTCTGCAGATGTTCTACAAGCACTCGGACCTGCTGGGCGGCCTGATCAAGTCGTTCTTCTTCGGCGGGATCATCGCCATGAGCGGGATCTACTTCGGGTTCAACACGAAGGGCGGGGCCGAGGGCGTGGGCCGCTCGACCATGACCGCGGTCGTGGGCAGCTGCCTGAGCGTGCTGGTGGGAGACTACCTGCTGGCGATCGTGCTGTTCCAGATCGTGTTCGAGAAGACATGAGCATGCAGCAGTCCTGGGACATCCCGCCCCCGCCCGACCAGCGCGCCCCCGACGCGGCGGCGTTCGCCGGCATTGTGGTCGAGGGCGTCAGCAAGGCCTTCGGACCCAAGATGGTGCTCGACGGCACCGACCTCCTGGGG
>VGXH01000579.1 GCA_016873405.1 bacterium | reverse complement strand
GTGCACGCCGGCATCGCCCACCTCGCCGATGACGTAGACGCGGTAGCTGACGGCCTCGATCCGCGACACCTCGACGACATCGAGCGAGGGCGCGATCAGGCGCAACCGCTGCCGGAGCACGACTCCGGCTTCACCGAGCCCGAGTCCCTCCAGGCGGATCTCGCCCACCTGGGGGATCTCCACCGTCCCGTCCCGCGCCACGACCAACGTCCGGTCCAGGTCCGGGCGGCCGGGCGCCGTCATCTGCAGCACGTCGCCGGCCGCAATGCTGCCGGCCGGCGGCTGTTCCTCCTGGCCCGTCGCGGCCGACAGACCCGCGGTCAGGCTCAGAGCCAAAGCCAGCGCCAGGACCCGCATCGTGATCAGGATCCGGCTGCGCACACCACGAGTTCTCATCGTCACGCCTTTCCGCGCCGGTCCGTCTGGTCGCGGTACCAGGCGACCGTGCGCCGAAGCCCCTCGTCCAGGTCCACCCCGCCCGCGTAGCCCAAGTGTTCGCGCGCCAGCGCGATGTCGGCCTGCGAATGCTGGACGTCGCCGGCCCTGGCCGCGTCGTAGCGCGGCTCCACGTCGGCGCCGACCAGGCCCCGGATCTTCAGACACAGGTCCGTCACCGAGATGCGGCCGCCGAGGGCGATGTTGTAGGAGCGGCCGCAGGCGGTCTCGGCGGCGCCGCATGCGGCCAGGTTCGCCTCCACGACGTTGTCGATGTAGGTGAAGTCGCGCGATTGCGTGCCGTCGCCGTGGATCACCGGCGCCTCGCCCCGCAGGAAGGCCGTGATGAAGCGGGGGACCACCGCCGCGTACTGGCTCTGCGGATCCTGCCGCGGCCCGAAGACGTTGAAGTACCGCAGGCCGATCGTGCCCAGCCCGTAGAGGCCGCTGAACACCGCTCCGTACAGCTCCCCGACCACCTTGTTCACGGCGTACGGCGAGAGCGGCCGCGGCGGCATGCCCTCGTGCTTCGGCAGCTCGGCCGTGTTTCCGTACACGGAGCTGCTGGCCGCGAACACGACCCGCCGCACGCGCTGGCGGTGCGCGCCCCAGAAGACGCGCAGCGTGCCGCCCACGTTGTGCTCGTCGCTGGCCAGCGGATCGGCCACGCTGCGCGGCACGCTCGGCAGCGCGGCCTGGTGGAATACACAGTCCACCCCGCGGCAGCAGCGCTCGACGGTGTCCAGGTCGGTGATGCTGCCGACGACCAGGTCCAGCCGGCCACCGGCGCCGTCGAGGTTCTCGCGCCTCCCGGTGGAGAGGTTGTCCAGCACGACCACCTCGTGACCGGCGGCGGCAAGCGCCCGGGCCACGTGCGAGCCGATGAAGCCCGCGCCGCCGGTCACCAGGTATCGGGCCATGCGTCCTTCTTCCCGGCCCGGCCTACAGCCGCGTCAGGTCGGGGTGAGACTCGCCCCGCAGGGCGTTGCGAGTGTCGACGACCAGTGGCCCGGCGCCCAGCAGCACCTTGTGGTCCACCGTCGGGTGCGGCGTCACGATAACCGCGGCGTCGAAGCCCGCCAACCGCGCCTGCGACCACTCCTTCAACATCGCCCCGTGGATCTCCGCCGGCAGCGCCGGCACGTGCGGATCGTACCACGACACCTGCGCGCCGGCCTTGTTCAGCAGTTCGATCACGTCCAGCGCCGGCGACTCGCGGATGTCGTCGATGGCCGGCTTGTAGGCCACGCCCACCACCAGCACGCGGCTGCCGTTGAGCGCCTTCTTGCGCGTGTTGAGCGCCTGCGCCGTCAGGTTCACGACGTGCTTCGGCATCGAGCCGTTGATCTGCCCCGCCAGCTCGATGAAACGCGCCTCCGAGCCGTACTGCCTGGCCTTCCAGGAGAGATAGAACGGGTCGATGGGGATGCAGTGGCCGCCCAGGCCCGGGCCCGGGTAGAACGGCATGAAGCCGAACGGCTTGGTCGACGCGCCGGCGATGACTTCCCAGACGTCGATGTCCATCGCCGCGCACATCAGGGCCAGTTCGTTCACCATCGCGATGTTCACGCTGCGGAACGTGTTCTCCAGCAGCTTCACCCCC
>VGXH01000578.1 GCA_016873405.1 bacterium | reverse complement strand
GGCCGCACCGTGGCGCGCGCGAACCACCCCGGACGCTCCCACGTCAGGTCCACGTGCCCGCTCAGGGGCGGGATGCGCGGCAGCGCGCGGGCGTCGCCCTCGGTGACCGTCCCGGTGACGCGGCTCGCGGTGGCGCCAAGCTGCCAGCGCTCGTCCAGTCGCCACGAGGCGCTGACCTCGGCGCCCGTGAGCCGGGCATCCTGGCCGCGGTACTGGTACCGCGCCAGCCTGCCCTCCTCGCCCGGGCCCCACTCCGTCTGGCCGGTATCGACCGCGTGCACGTAGCCGTCGACGTCGTAGCGGAACACGGCGGCCGTGCAGCGGGCGGCGTCCAGGTCAAGGCGGTACTCCAGTTCCCAGCCCAGGCCGCGCTCGGGCTCCAGTTCCGCATTGCCGATCTCGTAGGAGTACGCGGCCAGGTGCGGGCCCTCCGAAAAGAGCTCCTCGATGGCCGGCGGCTGGAACGAACGCGTGAGCGAGCCCCTGAAGCTGTGGGACGCGTCGCGCGGCCAGGCGATCGACGCCGCGGCCGCCACGCCGTCGAAGCGGCGCGTGCGGATCAGGCCCGCCTTGTTCGAGTCCACGGCGGCCGGCGCGATGCGACGCCGGTCCCAGCGCAGGGCGGCTTCCAACTCGAAGCGGCCCGGCTGCCACTGGTCCCAGAGGTAGGCGCCGAGGGATGTCTCCTGCGTGCGGGGCACGAAGCTCAGGCAGGCCGTGTCGAGGTCGCGGTACTGGCCGGACAGGCCGACGATGGCGCCCGGCAGCGGCGCGTCCCGGTCCAGGCGCGCCTGCACGCCCACGTCGTGCGTGACCAGGCCGAAGGCCACGCCGCAGATGCCGGACGACTCCAGTTCGCGGTGGTAGTAGCTCTTCGTGCTGGACGAGAACCGCAAGGCGCCCAGTCCGCGGACCGGGCGGTCCAGCGCCAGGACGCCGTCCACGCGCGTCCGCTCCAGTTCGATGTCCACGCCGCGCGCGTGGCCGCCGAGGAAGCCGCCGGGGATGCCGTAGCCGGCCTCGACCCGCCCGGCGGCGACGGCGGCGTGCCCCCAGGCGCCGCCGAGCCCCGCGCCGCCGCTGGCGTCCCAGCCCCAGCCGTCGGTGTTGGCCAGGCGCCGGCCGGGCACGCGCAGGTCGCCGCCGCGGCGCGCCACGACATCGGCCTTCAGGCGCAGCGGCCCCAGCGGACCGCCCGCGCCCAGCTGCCCGTCGATGCCGTCGTTGACCGATCCCAGGCGCAGCCCCGCCTGTCCTGCCCAGGCCGCGACCGGATCGACCGGCAGGGCCTCGCGCCGCACGTCGACGGCGCCGCCGATGACGTTGGAGCCGAGCGTGAGCGCGGCCGGCCCGCGCAGCACATCGACGCGGGAGGCGACCAGCGGCTCGACGACCACCGCGTGGTCCGGCGAGGTGGCCGACAGGTCGCCGGTGGAGGCGCCGTCCTCCAGCACGAGCAGGCGATGGCCGTCGAGCCCGCGGATGACGGGCCGCGCCGGAGCCGGCCCCATCGAGCGCACGGCCACCCCCGGCTGCGCCGCCAGCGAGGCGGCGATCGTCGTCGCCAGTTCGCGCCGCAGCGCCGGCCCTTCCAGCGTGAGCGCCGGTTCGGCGATCCGCTTGGCCTGCGCGGCGGCGTCGGCCACGACGGAAACGCCCTCGTCCCAGTAGACGGTCGGCGTCAGGGCGATGTCCTGCGTCGCCGCGGCGGCGCCGAGATCGCCGGCCCAGGCCTGGAAGCCCGCCGCGGTCACGCGCACGCGCAGCGGCCCGGCCCGGTGGACGACCAGCGCGAACTCGCCGGCCGGACCGGCCACCACGGCGCGGCCGCCGTCGACCGGCTGCACGACGGCGCCCGCCACGGGCCGGCCGTCGAGCGCCGAGACGACGCGGCCCCGGCGCCAGGCGCCGTCGGCCTGCGCGCGGGCGCCCGGGGCCGCCAGGCAGGCGGACAGGACGGCCGCGAGGCACATCGCGCGCAGCGTCATGGCGCCAGCACCGTCACCGACAGCGGCGGCGACACCAGCTCGATCGCGCCC
>VGXH01000577.1 GCA_016873405.1 bacterium | reverse complement strand
GTCGGCGGGCCACTAGGTCAAGGGGCGCCCGGCGCGCGCCGGGCGCCGCGAGCAAGGAAGGACACCGGTTGACGAAGTTCCCGATCCTCATGGCGGCCGCGAGCCTCGCGGCCGCCGTGCTGAGCGGCCCGGCCAGCGCCCGGGCCCAGGAGCCGGCGCCGTTCGTCGTCGTCGACGGCGACACCCTGTGGCTGGCCGAGCCGCTGGAGATCGTCGGCTCGCGCGTCCCGGCCGCGCTGCCGGGCGTGGTGCGCTCGGTGCGCGTGGTCGACGCGGAGGACCTGGCGCGCGCGCCGGCGCGCTCGGTGGCCGAGGCGCTGCAGGCGGTCCCGGGGGTCATCGTCGGCCAGCGGCAGCAGCACGGCGTGCAGGGCGACCTGACCGTGCGGGGCTCGACCTTCGACCAGGTGCTGGTGCTGATCGACGGCTTCGCCGCCGGCGACCCGCAGACCGGCCACCATCTGCTGGACCTGCCGCTGTCGCTGGCGGACGTCGAGCGGCTGGAGGTGCTCCCCGGCCACGGCTCGGCGCTGTACGGGGCCGGCGCCTTCGGCGGCACGCTGAACGTGGCCACGCGCGCGCCGGGCGACCGCACCGGCGGCGAGGCCGCCGTGAGCGCGGGCGGCGACGGCACCTGGTCGGCCCGCGGCGCCGTCGATGTGGCGCCGGACGGCCCCGACGGGCGGCGGGCGCGCTTCTCGCTGGAGCGCTTCCGCACCGACGGGCACGAGAAGATCGCGCCGGACGGCGCGCGCGAGCGGGCCGGCGCCGACGCCCGCGCGACGACCGCGACCTGGCGCGAGGCCGACCGCTGGGGCTCGTGGGAAGTGGAGTCGTTCGCCGGTTTCGCGGACCGGGCCTTCGGCGCGCGCGACTTCTACGCGCCGTTCCCCTCCTTCGAGGCCACGCGCTCGTTCTTCGCCTGGACGCGGGCGCGCGGCCGCGCCGCGCCGTGGCTGACGCTGGAGCCGCGCCTGTCGGCGCGCACGCACCGCGACCGCTTCTGGCTGCGGCGCCACGACCCGGCCTCCTACGAGAACGACCACCTGACCCGGCGCTTCGCGGCCGAGCTGCGCGGCCTGGCGGACCTGGGCTGCCTGCACAGCCTGGCCGTGGGCGTCGAAGCGGGCTACGAGGACATCGACAGCCGCGGCGTGCGGGGCGGCGCGCCCGCCGCCGCGCTCGGCTTCCACGTCAGGCGGCAGGCGGCGCTGAGCCTGGAGGTCGACCGCCACGGCGATCGCCTGCGCTGGCAGGCCGGGCTGCGGCTGGACGGGCGCGAGGGGAGGCCGGCGCGCGGCTCCGGCAGCGTGGCCGCCTCCTGGACCACCGCGCGCGGGCTGGTCGCGCGCGCCGGCGCCGGGACGGCGTTCCGCCTGCCGACGTTCACCGACCTCTACTACGCCGACCCGGCGAACCAGGGCAACCCCGACCTGCGGCCGGAACGAGGCTGGTCCTGGGAAGCCGGCCTTGCGCACGAGGGCGAGCGCTGGCGCGCCGGAGCCGTCTGGTTCGAACGGCGCGAGCGCGACCGCATCGAATGGGCGCGGCCGCTGGGGGACGCGATCTGGCGCGTGCTCAACGTCGCCGAGGCGACCGTGCGCGGCGCCGAGGCGCAGGCGGGCTGGCGGCACGCGCGGGGCCACACGGCGTCGCTGGCCTGGACGTGGCTGGAGACCCGATCGACGCTGCTGGCCGGGTACGAGGGCAAGTATGCGCTGCTGGCGCCGCGGCGGGTGCTGGCGGCGCAGGCGCGGGTCGTGCTGGGGCGGGGCTTCGCGGCCGGGGCCGCGGCCCGCTATCTGGCGCACTCCGGCGGCCCGGATCCCTTCCGGCACCAGGCGACGATCGACCTGCGGGCGGACTGGGAGGCGCCGGACGGCCGCTGGTTCGCAGGCGTCGTGCTGACCAACGCGCTGGACCGCGCGCGCCAGGAGGTGCCCGGCGTCAGCTTGCCGGGCCGGCTGCTGACGACCAGCGTCGGCCGGCGCTTCTGACCGCGGCGCCCCGGACGTGGTCCGGCCGCGGTCCGGACGGCC
>VGXH01000576.1 GCA_016873405.1 bacterium | reverse complement strand
GGGGACGATCTTGGCGTCGGCCATGGGGATTCCTCGGCTCGGCTTGGGGTGGCGGGCGATTGAGGCGCCATTCTCAACCAAAATCATCCGGTGGCCGGGCGGAGTCAAGGAGCCCGCCCGGCCGCCGGAATGGGCCTATTCGGCGTGGCATTCGCTGCAGCTGGTCGTCTTCCACTCGTCGCCGATGTCCTCCGGATGCACGTACTCGACGCTGGCCAGCGACGTGAACTCCTCGCCCGATTTGCGGGTCTGCGAGAGGATCGTGTGGCACAGGTCGCAGGCGCGCGACAGCACTTCGCCCTCGTCGGTCTGGTGCCGGTCGTTGTGGCAGCGGAAGCAACCGGGCGTGGTCAGGTGGCCGATGTGGTCCGGGAAGTCGCGCCAGCTCACCTTCATCTCGGGGAAGATGTTCGTCCGGAACAGGAACTGGGCGCGCACGATCGCCGTCTCGATGTCGCCCCGGCGCGCGGCCGCCACCTCCGGGTGCTCCTGGTCGTAGAAGCGGTTCACGCCGTCGAGGATGGCCTGCAGCGCCTCGGCCTCGGTCGCGTACTCGGCCTCCATCAGGTCGACCAGCAGGTTCTTGATGCCCGGCAGGTCCGGCGCGATGAGCCCGCTGGCGATGTCCCGGTTGACCAGGCGCGACGGCGGGTTGTAGTGGTGCGTCGGCCGGTTGTGGCAGTCGATGCAGTCCATCAGACGCTGCTCCATGCCGGCCACCTGCGCGTCGGTGAGGTCCGAGTCCGGGCTGCGGTAGATCTTCTCGGTGCCGTCCCGGCCGGTGAACTTGACCCAGGGGATGTCCAGCCGCTTGTGGTCGGTGGCCACGTAGGTGACCTGGTTGGCCGTGTGCCAGTGGATGCCGTGCGCCGCCGCGCCGCCGGCGCCGCCGCCGCCCACCTTCATCGCCAGCTTCAGGCTCCAGTGCGTGTTGCCCTCCTCGCGGCCGTAGTAGTCGTAGGAGACCAGCTTCTCGCCGGTGAAGTGTTCGGGCCAATGACACTGCTCGCAGGTGTCGCGCGACGGGCGCAGGTTCCGGATCGGCGTCTCGATGGGCCGCGAGTACTTGTCGAACAGCACCGAGTAGACCTGGTACGCGCCCGACAGCTTCGAGCGCACGTACCATTCGGCGCCCGAGCCGATGTGGCACTTCACGCAGCCGACGCGCTGGTGCGGCGAGACGCTGAAGGCCGTGTACTCCGGCTTCATCACGGCGTGGCAGGTGGTGCCGCAGAACTGGTCGCTCTCGGTGTATTCGAACGCCTGATAGCTGCCGAAGGCCGTGAGCGCCAGGAACAGCAGGAAGCCGCCGCCCACCAGGAACGCGCCGCGCAGGTGGGTCGGGTCGTTGAGGTCGATGCGCGGCAGGCGCTGCGTGGTCGGCAGGCCCAACCGCCGCCGCCGCTGCTGGCGCAGCACGCCGATCGCGCCCAGCGCCAGGCCCAGCGCCAGGAAGCCCGGCAGGATCACGAAGGCGATGATGCCCACATAGGGGCTGCTGTGGCCGTCGCTGAAGCGCTCCAGGGCGAACAGGAACAGGATCAGCGCCAGGCTGAGCGCGGCCAGGATCGCGCCGCTCAGCGAGATGACGTTGTAGTACGACGCGGGCAGGCGGGTCTCGCGCTTGGGGGCGTGGCTCTCTCGCGGGTCGGACACGGGCAGGCCTCCGGGTTGCGGGTCGCCGCAATTCTAGGAACCGCCGGCTCCAGATCCCAGATAAATACTCGGAGATCGGGCCCCGCCCGGGGCGGCGCGCCTCGAGCGCGCGGTCGACCGTGAGGACGGCAGCCAGGACGGGCGGTCTAGCGGAGATACGGGTCGCCCGCCGCCGGGCCGGCCGCCCCGCGCCATTCGCCCGTCGTGGCGCCCCACGGGTTCGCGTCCGCCTCCGGCCCGTCGTGCAGGGAGCCGAAGAGGTTGGCGATGATCATGACCAGGCCCGTCGTCAGGATCCACATGCCCCAGGTGGCCGCCACGTCCAGGGCGCCGTAGCCGGCCGGCACCGTGGCCAGCCCGCGGGCCAGCCCGCGCGCGCCGGCCCC
>VGXH01000575.1 GCA_016873405.1 bacterium | reverse complement strand
AAAAACACGATCGAGGCGCTCGACCGCGCCGGCGCGTTGCTGACCCGCGTGGGCGCCGTGTTCTCCGCGCTGAACGGCACCTCCACCAGCGACTCGCTGCAGGCGCTGGCCAGGCGCCTGTCGCCGCTGCGTTCGCGGCACAGCGACGCGATCCTGCTGGACCAGGGTCTCTTCGCGAGGGTCGACGCGGTTTACCGCGCGCGGGCGGAGCTGCGGCTCGACGGCGAGCAGTCGCGCCTGCTGGAGGAGACGTGGCGCGAGTTCACGCGCGGCGGCGCCGCCCTCGACGCCCGGGATCGGGCCCGGCTGCAGGCGATCAACGAGGAACTGGCCCTGCTGAGCCTGCGGTTCGGGGAGAACGTGCTCAAGGAGACCAATCGCTACGAGCTGGTCGTCGAGGACGAGGCCGGCCTGGCCGGCCTGCCGCCGGCGCTGGTGCAGGCGGCCGCCGAGGCCGCGGCGCAGCGCGGCAAGGCCGGCCGCTGGGTCTTCACGCTGCACCGCCCGAGCCTGATCCCGTTCCTGCAGGCCAGCGGGCGTCGCGACCTGCGCGAACGGATCTACCGGGCGCATCTGGCCGTGGGCAGCAACGGCGACGAACTGGACAACCGGGCCCTCCTGCGGCGCACGGTCGAACTGCGTCTCGAGCGCGCGCGCCTGCTCGGATTCCCGTCCCACGCGCACTACGTGCTGGCCGACAACATGGCCGCCGAACCGGCAGCCGTCTACGCGCTGCTGGACCGGCTCTGGACTCCCGCCCTCGCCCGCGCTCAGGCCGAGGCCGCCGACCGGCAGGCCCTCATCGACGACGAGGGCGGCGGCTTCACGCTGGCCGGCTGGGACTGGTGGCACTACGGCGAGAAGGTCAAGAAGGCGCGCTACGATCTCGATGAGGAGCTGGTGCGCCCCTATTTCGAACTGGAGGCGGTGCGGGCGGGCCTGTTCGCCGTCGTCGACCGCCTGTGGGGGCTGTCCTTCCGCGAGCGCCGCGACATCCAGGTCTGGCATCCCGAGGTCAAGGTCTACGACGTGCTGGACGCCGACGGCCGCCTGCTCGCCGTCTGGTACAGCGACTACTTCCCCCGTGACGGCAAGCGGGGCGGCGCCTGGATGGGCTCCCTGCGCAAGACGCGCCGCGACGGCGACCGGCGCGTGCTGCCGCTGGTCTACAACGTGGGCAACTTCACGCGCCCGACCGCGGACACCCCCGCGCTGCTGAGCCTGGACGAGGTCCGCACGCTGTACCACGAGTTCGGCCACGCGTTGCACGGCATGCTGTCGGAATGCCGCTACGAGAAGCTCAGCGGGACCGCGGTCGCGCGCGACTTCGTGGAGTTGCCCAGCCAGCTCCTCGAGAACTGGGCGCTGGAGCCGGCGGTGCTGGCGCGCCACGCGCGGCACTGGCGGACGGGCGAGCCGATGCCGGCCGGCCTGATCGAACGGCTGCAGCGTGCGCGCCACTTCAACCAGGGCTTCGAGACCGTCGAGTACCTGGCGGCGAGCTACCTCGACCTGGACTGGCACACGCTCGCCGATCCGCAGGCGGTCGCGGCCGCGGACCCGGACGCGTTCGAGGCGGCGTCGCTGGGCCGCATCGGGCTGCTCGACGCCATCGCCACACGCTACCGCAGCCCCTTCTTCCGCCACGTGTTCGGCGGCGGCTACGCGGCAGGGTACTACGCCTACATCTGGGCCGAGGTCCTGGACGCCGACGCCTACGCCGCGTTCCGCGACTCCGGCGACATCTTCGACGCGGCGACGGCAGCCTCGTTCCGCCGCCACGTGCTGGAGCGCGGCGGCGCGGCGCCGCCGATGGACCTGTACCGCGCGTTCCGCGGGCGGGACCCGGAGATCGGGCCGCTGCTGGAGCGACGCGGACTGGATTGAAGATCGGCGCACCGAAAGGCGGCGCGGGACCGGACCAGGGGATCCGGCCCGCCGTCACCCCCCCCCGCGCCGGCGTCTCCCGCCGTTCGATTCGGCGTCAAGTCGACCGCCCGGAGTGCCGATATCCGTGACCGGACGACCTCGACAGTCACGATCGGCGAGCCCAGCACCCC
>VGXH01000574.1 GCA_016873405.1 bacterium | reverse complement strand
GCAGCAGGTGCAGGTCTACCAGGACAGCCGCGAACTGGGCAGCGAGTTCCATATCGAGGCCACCGCCGCCGAAGGCGTCGACCTCGAGCAGATCAAGCAGGTCATCCTCGAGGAGATCGCGCGGCTGCAGCAGGACGGCCCCACCGAGGCCGAACTGGCCCGCGTCAAGGCCGCCACCGAATCGGGCTTCCTCCGGATGAAGGAGAACCTCGACCGCCGCGCCGACCTGCTCAACGCGTTCTTCGCCGCCTACGGGCAGGCCGATTCGTTCGATCGCGATCTGGCGCGGCGCCTGGCGCCCGACGCGGCCGCGGTCACGCGCTGGGCGCGGGAGGTGCTGCACGACGGGCGCCTGGACCTGCGCGTGCTGCCGCGCGACGCCGCCGTGACCACCGCCGGCCTGGACCAGCGCCCGGCGGACCTGCCGGACCGCCCGGCCGAGCCTGCCGTGCCGGTCAAGATGACGCTCAAGAACGGCCAACCCCTCTACGTGGTGAGCAAGCCGGGCAGCGGCCTGTTCTCCGGCCAGATCATCGTCGACGGCGGCGATCGCCTGGTGGGCCCGGACCAGGCCGGCCTGGCCTCGCTGACAGCCACGCTGCTGACGCGCGGCGCCGGCAAGCTTGACGCCACCGGCTTCGCGGACGCCGTCACCACGCTGGGGGCGCGCATCACCGCCGGCAGCGGCGTCAACGCGGCCACCCTGTCGGTGTCCGGCCTGACCTCCCGCCTGGAGGCGACGCTGGCGCTGATGGCCGACGCCCTGCAGCGGCCCACGCTGGAAGCCGACGACTTCGCGCGCGAGAAGGAACTGGCCCTGGCCGGCATCCGCTCGCGCGGCGAGAACGCCAACCGCGTGGCGCAGGTCGTGGGCCGCGCCGCGCTGTTCGGCGCCGACGATCCGCGCGGCCGGCCTGGCGACGGGCACGAAGCGACCGTTGCCAAACTGACACGCGAAGACGTCGTCGCGGCCGCGCCGCGCCTGTTCGCCCCGGCGCGCGCCACGCTGGTCTTCGCCGGCGATTTCACGCCCGAGCAGATCAAGGCCGCGCTCGACAAGGCTTTGGCCGGCTGGAAGGGCGGCGAGGCGACCGCGCCCGCCGCGCTGACGCCGCTCATCGCGCCCAAGCCCGGCCTGCTGCTGGTGGACCGGCCCGGCGCGCCGCAGACGGTGATCGCGATCTGGCGCCCGGTCACTGCGCCCGACGGCGCTGATCGTGTGAAGAGACAGTGCGTGAACACGCTCTTCGGCGCCTCGTTCACCAGCCGGCTCAACCAGAACATCCGCGAGAAGAACGGCTTCTCCTACGGCGCGCGCTCCAGCTTCACCGAGGACGTCGGCCAGTGGCTGCTGACCTCCGGTTCGGCGGTGCAGACGCAGGTGACCGGACCAGCGCTGCGCGAGTTCCGCCTCGAGTTCGCGAGCCTGGCCACCGGCAACGTGACGGCCGCCGAGCTGGAGAAGGCCGTGCGCACGGTGCGCTTCGACCTGGAGACGACCGGCGACACCACTGCCGCCGCGGCCGAGGCCGCCGCCGCCCTGGTGCGCAACGGCCGCCCGCTCGACGCCGCGCGGCAGGACCTGGCGCAGGTGCCGGGCATCGACCTGGCGGCGGCCAATGCGCTGGCGGCCTCGGGCCTGTACCGCTGGGAGGACCTGCTGGTGGTGCTGGTGGGCGACAAGACGGAGGTGCTGCCGCAGCTGGCGGCCGAGGGCTTCCCGGCGCCGACGCTGGTCGATGCGGCCGGCAAGCCGCTGCCCTAGCGCGATGCGCGCCGCGGTGACGGAACTGGAGTTGCCGGCGAGTATCGGCAGGTAGATTGTCGCGGGCAGGGCGCCGGCCGCTCAGCGCGCGGTCGGCGCCGGCGCCAGGCGCAGGTCGCTGATGACGCCGGCGTCGATGATCTCCAGGTCGCCGGCCGATTCCCAATCCGTCACGCCGGGATACCAGTGAGTGCCCGGAGGCGCAGGTGCGCCCCGCCAGAGCCAGTTGAACCCGATGTAGAGTCCCAGACGGTAGTGCCCGTCCTCGAGGCCCGGGAAGTCGAACGTCGGGTCC
>VGXH01000573.1 GCA_016873405.1 bacterium | reverse complement strand
AGGCGCCGCGCGGGACCGACGAGCTGGTCGCGCGCCTGCGCGCGTTGCCGGGCATCGGGGCGTGGACCGCCGCCTACGTCGCTCTGCGCGCGCTGGGCGAGCCCGACGCGCTGCCGCTGGGGGATCTGGGCCTGGCGCGCGCCCTGCCGGGCGTGGACCTGGCGGCGCGCGCGGCCGCCTGGAGCCCGTGGCGGGGCTACGCGGCGCTGCACCTGTGGGCGGGACTCGAGGACGCCTGCGAACGGGAGGACTGACGATGGCGATCATCTATACCACGGACTACCGCTGCCCGCTGGGCCGCCTGGTGCTGGAGGGCGACGGCAAGGCCCTGACGCGCGTGCGCCTGCCGGGCGAGAAACCGCCGGCCGCGACCGACGAGGGCGCCCCGCGCGTCCGCGACCGCCAGCCGTTCGCCGCGGCCATCGCCCAGCTGGACGAGTATTTCGCCGGCGCGCGCCGGGCGTTCGACCTGCCGCTGGCGCCGTCCGGCACGCCGTTCCAGTTGAAGGTGTGGCGACAGCTGCGGAAGATCCCCTACGGCCGGACGATCACCTACGCCCAGCTGGCGCATCGCGTCGGCAACGACGCGGCCTGCCGCGCGGTCGGCGCCGCCAACGGGCGCAACCCGCTGCCCATCGTCGTGCCGTGCCACCGCGTGATCGGCAGCGACGGCTCGTTGACCGGATTCGGCGGCGGCCTCGCGGCGAAGCGCAAGTTGCTGGCACTGGAGGGCGTTCAGCCGCGCAGCGGCCAGCGTTCGGGATGATTGGTGATCACCGCGGCCACGCCCAGGGCGATGAAGCGGCGCATCGCGACGGGTTCGTCCACCGTCCACACGTGGACGGCCTTGCCGGCGGCGGCGGCGCGGGCGCAGAACGCGGCATCGACCAGCGACTGCTCGGCGCTCAGCACCTCGCCCGCACCGTCGAACGCGCGGCCCGGCGGCGCGCCCGGGCCCAGGATGCAGCCGGCCGCCACCTGCGGCGCGCGCGCCTTCAACTCGGTGATCAGGTCCGCGTCGAAGCTGGTGACCACGCACTGTGCGGCCATGTCATGACGCGCGAGCTGCCGCAGCAGCTCGTCGAGCATCTCGCCGGGCGCGGTCGCCGACTTCAGCGGAGGGTTCAGGCGCAGCCGCCCGCGCGCCAGCGCCAGGGCCTCGCCCAGTTCGGGCACGCGCTGGTCGCGCCAGGCCGCATCCAGCCAGGAACCGGCGTCCAGCCCGGCCAGTTCCGCCATCGCGTGGTCGGCCACCCGGCCCCGGCCGCTGGTCGTGCGTTCGAGGGTGGCGTCGTGGATCAGCGCCAGACGACCGTCGGCCGTCAGGCGCAGGTCCACCTCGGCCATGTCCGCGCCCAGCGCGATGGCTCGTTCCAGCGCGCCGAGCGTGTTTTCCGGCGCCTGGCCGGAAGCGCCGCGGTGCGCGCAGTTGAGCGTCCGTCCGCCCGGGTCTATCATGCCTCTGCTTTCGGGGCGCCGCGCGGGCGCCGGACACACCCCACCGCGATGGGCGATCGCATGACGGCACGTTACACCGACCGCGCCCTGCCGGACTACCGCCATGTCCCCGGCCGCACGCCCCACCCCACGCGAGATCCGCGGGGGCATTCCCACGGGCGCCCGCCGGCGCCGGCGCCGGACCTGAACGTCGCGGACTGGCGGACCTGCGAGGACTACCTCTACGGTCTGGACCTCTTCAACGCCGGCTATTGGTGGGAATGCCACGAGGTGCTGGAGCACCTGTGGCACGCCGCCGGCATCGGCACGCCGGCCGGCCACGCCTTGCAGGCGGTGATCCAGTGCGCCGCCGCCCATCTCAAGCGCGAATGCGGCCAACCCGCTGGCGCCGAACGACTTGTGGCTCACGCGGAGGCGCGTGCCGGGTGGGGCGGGCGCCTCGCGCTGGGCCTGGATCTGCGCCTGGTGGTGGCCGCCACGCGGGCCCACGTCACCGACGGCGCGCCGCCGGTGACGCTGGCGGTGTCGTCCGAGCCAACACGCGATGGGGACAAGCCGCGCGATTTGTAGTAATGTCTCCCATGTCCCCGAGGTCGAGTGGG
>VGXH01000572.1 GCA_016873405.1 bacterium | reverse complement strand
GCACGGCCACGGCCTTGGCGTCGGCAAGCGCCGTGCCGCCGGCTGTCGCGGGCAGGCGGGGATCCAGTCGCGCCACGTGCTCGGCCAGGAAATCCTCCAGCCTCGCGATGGTGGCGGCGTCCGAGATCGCGAGCATGGCCAGCGCCCGACCCTCGTGCGAGCGGCCGAACTCGAGCAGCCGGGCGCGCGGCGAGGCCTCTGCCAGCGCCCGGCAGTAGGCCAGCGCCTCCTCGGGGCGCAGGGGCCGTTCGGCGATGTCCACGCCCAGGAACGCGCGCGGCGACGGCACCGCCGGGTCGAACGCGGCCCCCGGAAAGGCGACGGCCGGGTCCAGCGGCAGCAGGCCCGCGTTCAGGGGACGACCGGGGGACGCGGCGGCGCCCAGGGCGGGGGCGACCGGCGCCAGGCCCGGGCCGACGACGAGCAGGAACGCCAGCGCCGGCAGGAACCTGCCCGCCGGGAACGGCGAGCTGCGGCCGACTGAGATCTTCATGCGGTGCTCCCGGGAGGCATTGGACCGCCGCGGCGACACGTCGGGGGCGGCCGCGAAACCGTCCCGCCGGCAGCGGCTACTTCTTCAGTTCCAGCGACGAGATCACCATGCGCTGCGCCTCGCTGGTGCCCTCGTAGATCTCGGTGATCTTGGCGTCGCGGAAGTGGCGCTCGACCGGGTACTCCTTGGAATAGCCGTTGCCGCCGAAGATCTGCACCGCCTCGTTGGTGATGTAGTGGCTGGCCTCGCTGGCGTAGAGCTTGGCCATGGCCGATTCCTCGCTGTAGCGGCCGCCCTGGTCCTTCAGCCAGGCGGCGCGGTAGGTCAGCAGGCGCGCCGCCTCCAGCCGCGTGGCCATGTCGGCGATCTTCCACTGGATGGCCTGGAAGTCGCAGATGGGCCGGCCGAACTGCTCGCGCTGCTTCGAGTAGGCGCGCGACGCCTCATAGGCCGCCGCGCTGATGCCCAGGGCCTGGCTGGCGATGCCGATGCGTCCGCCGTCGAGCGTGCTCATGGCGATCTTGAAGCCCGACTCCGGGGGCCCCAGGACCTGGTCGTCCGGGACGATGACGTTGTCGAAGGCCAGCTGGGCGGTGTCGCTGGCGCGGATGCCCATCTTCTCCTCCTTGCGGATCACGGAGAAGCCCGGGCTGGTCGTCTCGACGATGAAGGCGCGGATGCCCTTGTGCTTCTGCGCCGCGTCGGTCTGCGCGAAGACGATGAGCGTGTCCGCGTTGGCGCCGTTGGTGATGAAGTTCTTCATCCCGTTCAGCACCCAATGGTCCCCGTCCTTCTTCGCGACCGTGCTCTGCGCGGCCGCGTCGGTGCCGGCGCCGGGCTCGCTCAGGCAGTAGGCGCCCAGCTTCTGCCCGGCGGCCAGCGGCTTCAGGAAGCGCTGCTTCTGGTCCTCGTTGCCGTACGTCTCCAGCGGCCAGCAGACCAGGCTGTTGTTCACCGACATGATCACGCCGCAGGAGGCGCAGGCCCGGCTGACCTCCTCCATGGCCGCCACGTAGCAGACGGCGTCCAGGCCCGCGCCGCCGTACTTCTCGTCGACGTTCATCCCGAGCAGGCCGAGCTCGCCCATCTGCCTGACGATCTCCTTCGGGAACCGTTCGGTGGCGTCGAGCTCCGCCGCCACGGGAACGATGACGCGGTTCGCGAAATCGCGCGCCATGTCGCGGATCATGCGCTGCTGTTCGGTGAACTGGAACTGCACGGGCGTCTCCCGGGGTTGGGAACGCCGACCGCGGGGTCGGCGTTCAGGCTACTTCTGCGCGTACTCGTAGAAGCCGCGACCGCTCTTGCGGCCCAGATAGCCGGCGTCGACCATCCGCCGCAGCAGCGGGCAGGGCCGGTACTTGCTGTCGCCGAAGCCGTCGTAGAGCACGTTCATGATGTCCAGGCAGATGTCCAGGCCGATGAAGTCGGCCAGCGTCAGCGGCCCCATCGGGTGGGCCATGCCCAGCTTCATGACCTCGTCGATGGCCTCGCGCGTGGCCACGCCCTCCATCAGGCAGTACACGGCCTCGTTGATCATGGGCATCAGCACGCGGTTGCTGATGAAAA